>NZ_JAMPNQ010000017.1:0-30905 GCF_028479445.1 Providencia sp. PROV210 | reverse complement strand
GATGAATTATGGTTTTTCTCTATTTTATGTGGGCTTTATTATTTCAGTTTGGTTTTTTCCTGAAAACTACAGTGTCGAAATTATTTATAACCTCACTTTGATCCTCATCTTCGAATTTATTTTGGTGCATTCTGGCGTATTTATGTCAGTGTTCCAAAATATCAAAGTGCTTTTAGGCTTTGCATTATTTTACGGTGTCTTTGCTCTGGCGATTAATGCCGCTGTGCTGGGGGACTCTCCGGTGATCCTTTATTTATACAGTGCGACGGTTATCAATCGCATGCTATTTGGGATAACCAGCCGGACCGACAGTGAGCGCCAAGAAAATTTGCTGTATTCTGCCTTAATGGCCGTGAATTTTATGTTTAGTATTTTTTTCACGATGTTTTTATCATGGTTGGTGCCTTATGGTGGGCTTACTCCTGAATATCTTGAATCTATCCATTATTTAAACTCAATTGGTTCGGGTGGGGAATTTCCTGAAAAACCGCATGTTGCTTTTGCCTTTGGTGTCCTTTATTTCTCTTTACCGGTTGTGTTGCCTGCGCTGTTTGGCTGGATAAATTGGCGGAATAAGCGAAAACATTTGGATGTTGAACTGGAAAATTAAAGTCGTGAATCCAGACAAAGAAAAGCGCCTACCGAAGTAGGCGCCCTGGTGTTGGCAAAAAATAAAAAAGAATAAAAAACTAGCGAGTAATTGATTTAAATTTTTGAGTAGTTTCTGTTAATGCAACTTCAGTTGGTAAACGTTCCATAGAACTCGCGCCATAAAAGCCGTGGCAGTCTGGGCAATTCGCTAAAATAAACTCAGCATCTTCAGGTGTCGCAATAGGGCCACCATGGCACAGCACGATGACATCATCGCGTACAGATTTTGCTGCTGTCGCCCAATCATTTATTAGCGCCACACAGTCTTGCAGTGTAACTGCGGTTTCTGCACCAATGTTGCCACCGGTTGTCAGTCCCATATGTGGCACGATGATATCGGCCCCCGCTTCTGTCATGGCAATGGCATCTTCACGGCTAAAGATATAGGGGGTAGTTAATAACCCTTTTTGATGAGCCATGCGGATCATATCCACTTCTAAACCATAACCCATTCCCGTTTCTTCGAGGTTAGCTCGGAAGTTGCCATCGATTAGACCGACAGTTGGAAAGTTCTGGACGCCCGCAAAGCCAGTCGCTTTGATGTCATCGAGGAATTTATCAAACTGGCAGAATGGATCGGTACCGTTTACGCCAGCAAGGACAGGCGTGTGTTTTACGACAGGTAGCACCTCTTTTGCCATATCCATGACGATTTCGTTGGCATTACCATAGGCCAGCAGACCTGCTAAAGAACCGCGTCCTGCCATGCGATAACGACCTGAGTTATAGATAACGATAAGGTCAATACCTCCAGCTTCTTCACATTTAGCTGAAAGCCCCGTTCCAGCACCGCCGCCAATAATTGGCTCGCCACGGGCTACCATCGCTCTGAATTTATTCAGTAAATCTTCGCGATTATGTTTCATGTATCAACCTCTACTTATTGACAAATTTCCTGGTGTAATTCAATGACCTGTTCACAAAATTCAGCAGAATTAATGTGATATGGACTTAATATTAATTGACGTTTTTCTGTTGTTATTAGGTTTTCAGTTAATGCGTCGATAAATGCGCTATCTGCTTTGGGATCCCAGAATGGAGCCCCATCAATATCTAAAGCAGAGAAGCCAGCCGTAGGGATAATAAAACGAATTTGTCCCTCACATGCATTCAGTTTTTCTGCAATCCAATACCCCATCTGGCGGTTTTCTTCTACCGTGGTTCGCATCAGTGTGACTTGCGAATTGTGGTGATAAAACTGCCTATTTTTATATTGTTCTGGCACGGAAGATGGGCGACCAAAGTTCACCATGTCCAATGCGCCACATGACAGCACACACGGTGTTTGTGTTCGAGCAATGGCACCAAAACGGTCTTCATCACAAGCCAAAACGCCGCCAAATAAATGGTCACAAACTTCAGTGGTGGTGATATCTAAAACTGAATCCAATAAACGACTATCAATCAGTTTTTCCATCGCTTTCCCACCGCTGCCCGTTGCATGGAAAACTAAACAATCATAGTCGTGCTCTAATTTTGCCGTTAATTGTTGGACGCATGGGGTTGTAACCCCGAACATGGTTAAGGCAATCGCAGGTTTAGACTCGACGGCACTGTCTTCGCCATCATCAAACCATACGGCTCCTGCAATTTGATTAGCTGCATTTTTCAGGACTTTTCGAGAAATGACATTCAGGCCAGAGACATCGGTAACGGAGTACATCATCGAGATATCACTTGCGCCGATATAACCTGAAATATCCCCTGATGCCATCGTGGAAACCATCAGCTTAGGGATGCCAACGGATAATATTTGCATGGCTGGAGTAATTAATGCAGTTCCACCTGAACCTCCCAATCCGATAATGGCGGCAACATCGGTTTGAGCGGCAAGGTACAGGCTAAATGCCTGAGCCATTGCTTCAATAGCTCTACCTCTATCACCACAAAATACCGCATCAGTCCCTTGAGGATGGAAACTCGCGATTTCGGTTGAAGTCACATCAGCCTGTTTTTCTAATTGTGTCGGTTGGGTCGTTAAGTCAACAGTACGTACTGCAAGCCCTGCTTTTTTTATTAATTCACTGACATAAAATAGCTCAGCGCTTTTGGTATCGAGGGTGGTTGCAACATAAATAAAGCCCTGGTGTTTTGGCATAGAAAAATCCTTTTGTGTAGGGTGTTTAGTTGAATTTTTCATCTCATTGAGACTAAAGTATCATTTTTTATTAATTAAAAATGAGACTGTAGTCTCATTATGCTATTTTCTTACTTGGATAATCGGTGCGTGAACTGTATCTTATTGATTAAACATAATAATTATTATATAAAAAAGCATTAAACATAAATTATAATAATGTTTTTCATCAGTTTATATTTTAATATAATAATTTATTGCATTGTATTTATAGCTTAATTTTATAAACTAACACAGCTGAATAAGTAATTAATGAGTAAAAATGCTTATCGACGAATAGGTATTGTTAAAGATATTGTCTAAACTCATTTGAACGGCGGATTTTAAGGATAAAGATATGCCACAAAGTCATCTTGTGCCTGATTATAAAGGAACACGCAAACGCACTTATAACCTTTTAGTGTCGACGGCGGTCGAATTGTTTGAAAAAGGGGCGATGCCATCAGTTTCTGAACTTGCCATTGAAGCGGGTGTTTCTCGTGCTACCGCCTATCGCTATTTCCCAACTCAAAGTGATTTAATCGCCGCGACAGTGAATGTCAGCTTAGGTCCTATTTTGACGTGGAAACCTGAAAGTGAAAAAACGGAAGAGCGCATTGATGAGTTACTGCGTTATGCTTTTCCTCGAATGTTTGAACACGAAGGCGTATTGAGAGCTGCGTTACAGACTTCTTTACAGCAGTGGGCGCTAGGTCGTTCATCACCCACACCGGCTCCAAGAGATAAACGTCTTGAACGTGGAAATCGTAAAGACATTTTGGCCATGGTCACTTCACCGATGAAATCGGAATATCCCGAAGAAGTGATCGATAAAGTGATCAAGGCATTTTCTGTTATTTATGGTTCTGAAATTTTTCTGGTATTGAAAGATATTTGGAAGTTAGATAATGAACAAGTGACGGAATTAGCGCAATGGATGGCAAAAGCAATTATTAACCAAGCCGTTGCCGATAAGCAGCAAATCGAAAAATAAAGGGTGGGGAACGACCAATACAGACTTAAATATTCGTCTATATTTGAGGGCGATTTTAAGTACAAAATCTGAGAATAGGTCAAACCCCAGCCAATAATCCCTATGATAAGTAATTCAGCACACTCAGCCTCAACCTTTTGCATTATTGTGATATAAATTATTTTAATTACTCATAATCTCAATGGTTAATGCGCGATGATCAAGCTGATAAAAATGATAGTGGGCATTGCTATCTGTGCCGTTGTGGGTGGTGTATTGACCTATATTGGCATTCCATTAGCATTAATGTTTGGTCCGATCATCGCCATCATCATTTTTAATCGCTTGGGTTTTTCATTTCCGATCCCCAAACATACCATCACTTTTGTTCAAGTTACGTTGGGCAGCTCCGTCGGTTTGATGTTTAATCAAGTTTCTCTCAAAGAGGCAGATAATTTATTACTGCTTTTGATGACCTTGGTTATCTGTTTGGCGGTGCAGTTTTCATTTAGCTACTTTTGGTTTTATCGCAAAGTTGGCTGGACAAAGCAAGAAGCCATGCTCGGTTCGGTACCAGGAGCAATGGCGGCGATCCTTGCGTTAACTGACCATACCCACACACCACCTCAAAAAATTGTTATTTCCCATACGATTCGATTGATTATTCTTATTTTTCTGGCGGGAATTGTGGTGGGAAGTGAGGGAGATTCTCAACCTCTATTTGAGTTACCATCATTAACGCTAGAGTCAACTTTCTGGCTATTGGTCATAGTGGTTTCAGGCTTCATTGCTGGATTAGTTTTACAGCGTTTAAGAGTTCCAGCCCCTTTTATGCTGACATCATTGGCAGCAGCCACATTAATTCAAGGTTGGATTGATATTCAGCTTAGTTTTCCGCTGATGCTAACGGAACTCAGTATGGTATTGATTGGAATGAATATCGGTAACCACTTTATTGTTTTTCCGTTATCTGCCCTAATAAAAAATATTTATTCCTCTGCCCAAGTGGTAGTTATTAATATCATCTTGACGTTTTTTATCACGGTCTTTGCCTCATGGCTGACGGGGTACGATATTGCGGTGTTATTGCTGGCTTGGGCGCCGGGCAGTATGGAGGCCATGACGTTTGCCGCAATTACCATGAATTTAGATGCTGGATTTGTGATGTCGAATCACATTATTCGTATGGTGATTATTCAAACAATCCCATCGGTAGTGTTATTTTTGCAGGAGAGAAAAAATAAGCGGAAAGAATAAAGGGAAACACGTTGGGTAAGGTCACATGTTTCCGAAGCTTTAACGTTTAACTTACTTCACGTAAGCAAATAGCCCTAAAGAGTCACGCGCTAAAGATTGGCATTTGAAGTCTTGAGCTAATGGGATCCCTTTCAGATCATCATAACTTTCTTTGTTCAATTTGCTCATTTTGTTGGAGTTATAGTTGCTCAAGTCCCATTTATTGCTTTTGGCAAAGTAAACAATCGCCCGTTCAATTTCACGATCAGGGATTTGGGTATACCCGCAATCATATTTTAAATAAATAAAAACCGCGGTGAGGTCGGCGAGATCTTCGGCTTCGTTCGGCGCAAGGGCTTTCGCTGAGTGAGTCACACCAAGCAGCATCATGAAGTAGGATATTAATATAAATTTTTGCATTCGCTATTCTATCTGTTTTTTATATCAAGTTACATTAGCATAAGAACATAGCCACGATACATCAAGTTACCCTATTTTTTTAAGGTAATTATGTAAGTCTAATTATTTAATGTATAGAACTGTTAGGCAATTCTAACTTTCTTAAAGCTATGTAATAAACCCATATTAATATCGTGGATTTATTGACCTTCCTGTAGGGGGAAGCTTTATCATCATCAGCATTAAAACACGTTTTGCTTGGAAAGGGCAATTTCTGCCTTGTCATCCTGTGCTCACTGATTGTTGATTCTGGTAAAGAAAAGGAAGGTTATCTATGTTACGTCGTGATTTTCTCAAGCTGAGTGCAATAGCATATGCTGCTAGCGCATTACCTGTTTGGAGTCGCGTTGCTGTCGCCGCAGGGAATTATCCAACTCTCGCTATTCCACCATTAGTTGAGCCAGATGCGCAGGGTAATATCCAAATTGCTATCAAGCAGGGCATTTCACAATTTGTCCCCGGTAAGAAAACAACAACGTGGGGATATAACGGCGATTTACTTGGACCTGCATTAAGCCTGAAAAATGGTCAATCTGTTAATATCAACATCACTAATCAGCTACCGGAAGAAACTACTGTGCATTGGCATGGGCTAGAAATTTCGGGTGAACAGGATGGTGGACCTCAAGCGATTATTGCTCCCGGTGCTAGCCGTAAAGTTAATTTCACAGTTGATCAACCTGAAGCCACTTGCTGGTTCCACCCTCATACTCACGGAAAAACCGGTTACCAAGTGGCGATGGGGCTGGCGGGATTAGTGGTAATCAAAGATGAAAATAGCTCAAAATATGGGTTGCCAAGTACATGGGGCGTGGATGATATTCCGGTTATTTTGCAGGATAAGCGCCTGAAAGATGATGGACAAATCGATTATCAACTGGATGTAATGAGTGCGGCTGTGGGTTGGTTTGGGGATATGATGCTCACCAATGGTGCGGTGTACCCTAAGCATGTAGCACCAAAAGGTTGGATCCGCCTAAGACTTCTCAATGGTTGTAATGCCCGTAGTTTAAATGTGTCCACCAGTGATGGGCGCAAAATGTATGTCGTCGCAAGCGATGGTGGTTTACTTGCAGAGCCGATTGCATTAACCGAGTTACCTATCTTAATGGGCGAGCGTTTTGAAGTCCTCATTGACGTATCTGATGGTCGCGCTTTTGATCTTGTGACTTTACCCGTTAAGCAAATGGGCATGACAATTGCGCCATTTGACCAGCCACTTCCTGTATTGCGTGTCGAAACGACGTTAAGTGCAGGTGATGGGAAATTACCGACAGAATTAGCTGCACTTGCTGCTATCCCTTCATTGACCGGGCTTAACCGTCGTAAATTCCATTTGATGATGGATATGCGTTTGGATATGCAAGGTATGATGATGTTGCGTGAAAAATACGGTGCTCAAGCTATGGGGGGCATGGGCGGCCATGGTGGCATGATGGGCGGTATGGATCATAGCAATATGGGAAATGGAAACATGAGCCAAGGTAACATGAACCACGGCAATATGAGCCAAGGTAAGATGGGCGGAATGCAAGGTAATGGGGGGCATTGCGGTACCGGCACTGGTGATTTAGATATCCACAATGCAAATACTATCAACGGGCAAGTTTTCTCGATGACGCATCCTGCCTTTGATACGCCGTTAAATCAGCAAGAGGTTTGGGTTATTTCGGGTCGTGGAGACATGATGCTGCACCCATTCCATGTGCACGGTACGCGCTTTAGAATTCTGAAAGAGAATGGGCGTCCTGTAGAGCCACATCGCCAAGGCTGGAAAGATATTGTTAGAGTTGAAGGGCAGGTGAGCGAAGTGCTGGTGGAGTTTAAGCATAAAGCAACGCCTCAACATCCTTATATGGCGCACTGCCATCTGTTGGAACACGAAGATACTGGCATGATGATGGGCTTTACTGTGAGTTAATCGTGATGGTTGCAGTGGCTGCAATGTCACTGCAACTTGTTTTGTCATCGCGTCTTGGTGTGGCTTATGTTAAAATTACGCGCTTTCCATTCCCATACATGCGTAATTGAAGATGAAACATACTCTTGATGTAATGATCTCTGAAGAAGAGATTGCTCAACGAATTAGTGAATTAGCGGACAGCATTAGTGCTCACTACCAGAATGTTAACGGTGAGTTAGTGCTAGTTGGTCTGTTAAAAGGCTCCTTTATTTTTATGGCGGATTTATGCCGTAAAATCACCGTTCCTCATGAAGTCGATTTTATGACGGTATCCAGCTACGGCAATGCTATGACGTCCAGCCGTGATGTGAAAATCGTTAAAGATTTAGACGAAGATATTCGCGGTAAACACGTTCTGATCGTGGAAGATATTATCGACTCTGGTAACACGTTAAATAAAGTTCGTGAAATTTTTGAATTGCGCGGTCCAGCCTCTGTCGCAATTTGTACTCTTTTGGATAAACCTTCTCGTCGTGAAGTCGATGTTCCCGTTGAGTGGATTGGTTATTCCATCGAAGATAAGTTTGTTGTCGGTTACGGTATCGACTACGCCCAACAGTATCGCCACCTGCCATATATTGGACATGTGACCTTGCTGGAAGAGTAATAGGCATTGTTGAACCATAAAAAAGAGCAGCCAAGGCTGCTCTTTTGCTATCTAACGATAGAGAAAATATTATTTTTTCTGGGTTAATTTAGCGATAGATTCACGGTAACACAGTTCTAATTTTTCACGGCTATCTGCGGTGATATGCAGGTCATGTAAACGGCCATTGTTAATTCCGTATACCCAGCCGTGGATCATGATATTTTGACCACGTTTCCATGCAGATTGCATAATGGTTGAGTGACCCAAGTTGTAAACTTGTTCAACTACGTTCAGTTCACACAAGCGATCTAAACGTTCACAAGGTTTGAGTTCACCCAGCATTGAGCTGTGTCGATACCAAATATCACGGATATGTAATAACCAGTTATTGATTAAGCCTAATTCAGTGTTATCCACTGCCGCTTCAATACCGCCACATCCATAGTGACCGCAGATGATAATGTGTTCAACTTCCAGCACGTCAACCGCATATTGAATAACAGATAAACAGTTTAAGTCAGTGTGAATGACTAAGTTTGCTACGTTACGGTGAACGAAAAGATCACCTGGCGCCGCGTTGATCAGTTTTTCAGCAGGCACTCGACTGTCTGAGCAGCCTATCCATAGAAATCTTGGTTTTTGAGCTTTTGATAATTCTTTAAAGAATTCAGGATCTTTTTCTTTTACAGACGCTGACCATGCTTCGTTATTAGCAAACAGCTCTTCAATTTTTCTCATCATGACTTGTAGCCTAATTGTGTGACTTTGCGATAAAATCTTATACAGTATTTATTGATTAAATAATAATTAGTTATACTAATTTCATTTCTATGATGAACCACTCATTTGAACATGACAACCCTCAATTCAGAGGATGTTAAATAATCTCACATTAAATTATTATCACTTTTCTGCATAACATCGGACAGGAAAAAGTGGCATCATTAGGCTATATTGCTCCCAAACAGCCCCAAGAATAAAGGTATTTTTAATATATGACATACGCACTCGAGTTATCGCAGCTGACCAAAACCTATGCGGGTGGCGTGAAAGCTTTGCGAGGAATTGATTTAAGCGTTGAAGATGGTGATTTTTATGCCTTACTGGGTCCAAATGGCGCAGGCAAATCAACCACAATCGGTATTATTAGCTCGTTAGTGAATAAAACCAGTGGCTCAGTGAAAGTCTTTGGCTATGACCTAGATAAACAAGTGGTACAAGCTAAAACACAACTGGGATTGGTACCACAAGAATTTAACTTTAACCCGTTTGAAACGGTATTGCAGATTGTTTTAAACCAAGCTGGTTATTACGGTGTGCCGAGAAATATTGCTAACCAACGTGCTGAGCAATATCTCACGCAGTTAGATTTATGGGAAAAACGCGATGAGCGTGCTCGTAATCTTTCTGGCGGCATGAAACGCCGCTTAATGATTGCTCGGGCGCTGATGCACCAGCCAAAATTGTTGATCCTTGATGAACCTACCGCAGGGGTGGATATTGAATTACGTCGTTCGATGTGGACGTTCTTACAGAAACTAAATGCCCAAGGCACAACGATTATTTTAACCACTCACTATTTGGAAGAGGCAGAAATGCTGTGCCGTAATATCGGTATTATCCAGCATGGTGAACTGGTGGAAAATACCAGTATGAAGCATTTATTAAGCCAATTAGAGTCAGAGACCTTTATCTTTGACCTTATGCCCAAAAGCCCGCTCCCAAATTTAGTGGGCTATGCATCTCGGCTTGTTGATACCTCGACCCTCGAAGTGGATGTGAAACGAGAGCAGGGGCTTAATGGGGTATTTAGTCAATTGAGTGACCAAGGGATCCAAATTTTGAGTATGCGCAATAAGGCTAATCGCCTTGAAGAGTTATTTGTGAGCTTGGTGAAAAAAGAGAGCCAAGAAGCTCAAGTGAGGGGCGAATAATGTTTTCACTGTATTGGGTTGCATTAAAAACTATCTGGATTAAAGAAGTAACCCGTTTTGGGCGTATCTGGGTACAAACACTATTACCACCCGTGATTACCATGTCACTTTATTTTGTGATTTTCGGGAATTTAATTGGTTCGCGAATTGGTGAGATGGGTGGCGTAGACTATATGCAGTTTATTGTTCCTGGCCTAATCATGATGGCGGTGATCACTAACTCTTATTCTAACGTTTGCTCGTCATTCTTTGGTTCTAAATTCCAAAAGAATATTGAAGAGTTGTTAGTCGCACCAGTACCGACCCATGTGATTATTGCAGGGTTTATGGGCGGTGGAGTTGCCCGTGGTATTTTAGTTGGCTTTTTAGTCACGGTTGTCTCATTGTTCTTTATTCCACTACAAGTGCATTCATGGTCAATGGTCGTGATTACTCTGCTGTTAACTGCAATTGTATTTTCCCTTGCAGGGTTACTGAACGCTATCTTTGCTAAGACGTTTGATGATATTAGTATCGTTCCGACTTTCGTATTAACGCCGCTAACTTATTTGGGTGGGGTATTCTATTCGTTATCTTTATTACCACCATTCTGGCAGGCGGTTTCTAAGCTTAATCCAATCGTCTATATGATCAGTGGCTTTAGATATGGATTTTTAGGTATTGCTGATGTTTCTATCGTAATAACCCTTAGTGTATTGATGGTGTTTTTAATCGCCTTTTATTTATTAACTTGGTATTTAATAGAACAAGGGCGAGGATTAAGAAGTTAGTAGAATTACGTTCAAATTAATTTAAGTAACTATACTGAAAATAAATAAGACCACTCTTAAAAGTTGATTTTAAACTTATTAAAGAGTGGTTTTTTTATTGGTAAATAAATGACAATGATTTTATTATTTCTATTGTTATTATTTTATATAAGTATATATACTCATTTTAAAGATCGACTTTTATTATATCAATCCATTGATAAATAAAAATAAATTGATTTATTGCAATAAGTCGTTACACATCAAAATATAATATAAAATTTAAGTTTACAAATAATGTTATCGTTAACAAGTTATTATTTTCTCTATTTTTGGTTTTTTATTCTACTCTAATTGCGAGTTATTGGTTTTTATCTATATATAAAACCAATTTAATCCGAATATACAATTATAATGGGTAATATGGATAAACAACAAAAAGGTTTATATACTGAATGCATATTGAATACATATCGCACATTTAATTCACCATTCTTTATATTATTCACTGTGTAGGTATTTAAATTTTAAAAATCCATTAAAGGGGTCTGTTATGACTTTAAAGAAAACTTTATTAGTTGCTTCTATTTTTGCAGCATCTTTTGCTAGTGCAGCAATTGCGGCTACGGGTTCTGGTAACACAACAGGTACAATCCATTTTAAAGGTCAATTTATTGATACTACCTGTACTGTTGATACTAATAATGAAAATAAAAGTGAAGGTACTGTTCAATTAGGAACTTGGATCACAGGAACATTTACTGCGGCTGGTGAAACTACCGATGCAGTTCCATTTACCATTGGCTTAAGCAAGTGCCCTTCAATTATTAATAAGGCTCGCGTTTATTTTAACGGTACTGCTGATGCGACACCGGCTCTCTATAAAGTTGATGTAGCAAAAGGGGTTGGTATCGGTATTTCTGGTGAGACCGCTAAGGGTAATTACTATACGCCAGGTACAGAAGCGAAAAGTATTGATTTAACGGGCGACTCAGGTTCACAAACTTATTACGCACGATATGTGACCACCGCAGATGCTGTAACGCCAGGGGCTGCAAATGCAAACGTTACGGTAACGATTGAATATAACCAATAATGATAAAGTGAGGGGAAATAGACATCCCCTCTGTTTCTATTTTTATGGGAAATTTGGGTTCTATGAGAAATATTGTGAATAAAACGCTGATTATTTTCTCTCTTTTTTATTTCATCGCAATCAACGCGAATGCCAGTGTTGTGCTAGGGGGAACAAGGGTAATTTATGAGGGGGATAAAAAGGAAGCATCCATCACTGTTAGAAATGATGAAACCAGTGCTTTTTTAGTGCAATCTTGGGTTGATAACTTTGATGGTAGTAATCAGAGTAAGCCCCCTTTTACCGTTACACCCCCCCTATTTAGAATTGAACCAGAATCTGCGAATGCAATACGAATTGTACTTACCGATCCTCGGCTGCCTGCGGATAGAGAATCCGTATATTGGTTGAATGTAAAATCAATTCCGCCATCCGATCCTAATGCAACCAACAGCTTAACTATCTCAATTAATAACAAAATAAAACTTATTTATCGTCCGAGTGCATTACCGTCATCGGAAGCAACGGATGCTTATGAAAAACTGAGTTTTGAAAAACAAGGTTCACTTTTAAAAGCCAAAAATCCGACACCATATTATGTTTCTTTCGGCAAATTAGTTGTCGATAGCAAGGAGTTTGATAATCCGGGAATGGTACCTCCGATGGGGGAAGCCTCATGGAATATATCCGGTATGCAAGCGGGTAAAGTGACTTGGAACTCAGTGAATGACTATGGCTCGATGACTAAATCAAAAACTCAGCCATTAAAATAATCAATGGAAGATGACCCATTATGCGTCCCATTAAGAAAAAACTAAAATTATATCAACCCACTCATAGAGTCGAAGTGGGTGCGTATAATGGGGTGCTTAACTTCCAACTGAAAAAGATAGTCAACGCTGTAGCCACCATTTTAGTGACAGGTATTAGCCTTAATCCGGCGATTGCTGCCGATTATTTTAATCCAAACTCATTAAGTATTGTTGAAGGGCAAAATATTGCTCAACTGCAAGATTTAGAACAATTTTCTAAACCGGGTGGGCAGATTGCTGGGGATTATAGGGTCGATGTTATTCTCAATGGTAACTCTATTGAAACAAAAGAAATTAAGTTTATTGAGGATAAGGAAAATAACCAATTAATTCCTGTTTTAACGAAACAAGAGTTAGCGGATTGGGGCGTCAAAGCCGATGATATTCCTGCCTTGCGTTCGTTATCATCCACGCAAGAAATTGGTGCACTTAGTCAATATATTCCTGATGCCAAGTCAACATTGGATCTGCCCCAGCAGCAACTGATTATTTCCATTCCTCAAATTGCGATGAATCAAGTGGCATCAGATGCAATTCCAATGAGCCAATGGGAAAACGGTGTTCCAGCATTGGTGATGAATTACTATTACAGTGGTTCAAATAATTGGAGCCAAAATGGTGGGACCGATACTAATTCTCAATATGTAAATTTACGCAGCGGTTTAAATGTTGGCCCATGGCGATTAAAAAACTATTCAACCTATACAAGTAACTCAGATCAACAAAGCTGGCAAAGTATTGAAACTAGCTTAGAGCGTGGAATAAATAGCCTAAAATCACAATTAATATTGGGGGATACATCAACCCCGAGCGAAATTTTTGATGGTATCCAATTTCGCGGTATTCAATTACAAAGTGATGAATCGATGTTACCTAACTCAATGAAAGGCTTTGCGCCAGTTGTTCGAGGTATTGCTCAAAGTAATGCAGAGGTAACAGTTAAACAAAATGATTATGTGATTTATCAGTCTTATGTCTCTCCCGGTGCTTTTGAAATTGATAATCTTAACTCGATAGGCAGTGGCGGTGACTTAACCGTTACCATTAAAGAAGCTGATGGTTCTGAGCGCTCCTATATTGTGCCGTTTTCATCGGTTGCCATTATGCAGCGAGAAGGGCAATTTAAATATTCATTAACGGGCGGGAAATTTAAATCTACAGATAAAGGGCATGAACCTAATTTTATCCAAAGTACCTTTATTTATGGCTTACCTAAAGGTATTACGGGATATGTGGGCACAATCCTATCTGAAAATTATCAATCTTATGCGCTCGGTGTGGGAATTAATTTAGGGGCTTTAGGCGCATTATCCACGGATGTAACTCAAGCAAGCACTAAAAATTTAAGAGGCAAATATGATTCGAGTACAGGGGAATCATATCGTTTTCAATATACAAAAAATATGATGGCAACGGGAACCTCCGTCACACTGGCAAACTATCGCTATTCAACCGAAGGCTATTACACGTTTACGGAAGCGAATAGTGATATTAATCAGCTATATCGTGATAATAAAAAAAATCGTTTTCAAATAACCCTGAGTCAGTCATTGAAAGAGTTGGGAAGCCTTTATTTTTCAGTATATCAGCAAGATTATTGGAACCGTTCTGGCTCCGAACGTACCATGAGCACGGGTTATAATAATAACTTGGCGGGTATGACATATAGCATCAATTATAACTATTCAATGAGTCCGTATAACCAAAAGGCAGATAACCAATTCTCTATTTCACTCTCGATTCCATTAGGTGATAAAAAGAACTCCGTATCACTGAATACCAGCATGACTACCGATAATAGCGGGTATACGGATGCGATGATTGGCGCTAGCGGTAGCCTACTTGAAGATAATAATTTGAACTATACGGTTCAGCAGTCATATGGGAATAAAGGCGCTAAAGCGAGTGGGAATGCATCAGCATCTTACCGAGGTAGCTTTGGTATCGCGAATGTGGGTTACGGCTATGATAAAGATAATCAACGGGTTAATTACGGTTTAACGGGAGCCATTGTTGCTCATCCCTATGGTGTGACATTAGCTCAACCAATCTATGACTCATTCGCTATTATCCGTGCGCCGGGTGCTGATGGCGTTAAAGTCGCGAATCGTACTGGTGTTTTAACTGATTCCCGTGGTTATGCCATTGTTCCATATTTAAATGCTTATTCGAAAAATGAAATTGCTCTAGATATTGATACATTGCCAGACAATGTGGAATTAAAAACCAACTCCAAAACCGTGGTTCCTACCAGAGGTGCGGCAATTCTTACTAACTATGAAACCCATGTGGGATATCGTTTATTGTTCAGTGTGACTCATAATGGCAAGCCCGTTCCATTTGGTGCAATGGCACAACTAATAGGCAGTAACGATAAGGCATTGAGTACTGCAATAGCGAATGAAAATGGTGACATTTACTTGAGCGGAATGCCAGAACGTGGGCGTATTCAAGTGAAGTGGGGGAAATCAGAAC
Source organism: Providencia sp. PROV210 (assembly GCF_028479445.1). Lineage (NCBI taxonomy): Bacteria > Pseudomonadati > Pseudomonadota > Gammaproteobacteria > Enterobacterales > Morganellaceae > Providencia > Providencia sp. PROV210. Next base: position 15,873 of record NZ_JAMPNQ010000017.1, on the reverse strand, counting down.
AAGACCAATGTATTGCTGATTATCAGCTCATGCCAGAGCATTTAAACCAACATTTGCCTATTTTATCCGTGGACTGTCGTTAATTATCAATAAGGCTATATAGATGAATATAAAGAAAATAATGACCACTATAAGTCTTATGCTGTGTTCTATTGACGCACTAAGCGCTGAAACATTTCGCGTTAACTTAGGGGAGTTAAAAGTCGATAACGCTGCGCATAAATTGCCTCAAACAGCGATCCTCGGAAATGGCTGGAAGACATTTGATCCCAGCTCGAATAATGAATTATGCACGGCTAGTCATGCCGGTGATTTTACATTTTTACCGCAAACGAGCGCCCAAACATCGGGGATATCATTCAAAGACAGTTCAGGGGAATATCCAATCTTTAAAACCAATATCGAAGGTATTGGCTATGTTATGGGAATTCGGCAGCAAGGAACGAGTCGCTGGTATCCGGTAACAGGGAATAATAGCCCAATTAATGGCAAAGAAGCGTCTTCGGGATTACGGCTTGAAGCTCGTATGCTATATGTGAAAACGTCGGCGGGCAGTATTGAACATAAAGAAAATGAATCTATTCAATTTCAGCCGGTGGTAGTCCAGTGCATGGGAAATCTAGATTGGCATAATGTGGTTGGGGAAATACAACCGATACCAACATTAGTGAAATGGGCTCAACGTACCTGCGAAATAAAAAATGCGAATCAAAATGTTAATTTAGGTGTTCATAATTTAGCGGATATACGAGCGTTACAAGTCGGGCAAACATTCGGGTATGCCCAGCAGTCAATTACGATTGATTGCCCTAGCCAATTATCTGTTTTTTATGGTATTGCTGATAATTTACATCTGGCAAATATCGACTCAAATATTATTTATTTAGAGAATAATAAGGAAGATCCTGGATTCGCGGTACAAATATTTGAATCGGGAAACTCCACAGCATTAAGGCTAGGTGGTGATAGAAGCCTATCAACCAGCCATTTATATTCATTGGTGAATACTGCGAGGTCAACGCAAATTATTACTAAGACCTTTGATTTTAAATATATAAAAACCTCAAACGATGTAAAAGCGACTGAGGGAAATGCACAGGTGACAGTCACCTTAGTATACAAATAAAGCGGGCGTATAAATAATGAATCGTTTATTTGTGTTGTTGATATTTTTTGTGTTGCCCAGTTTATCATTGTGCAGCTTTGCCTCTGTCAACATAGGCACGGTTAAAGTTAATTTTTCCGGTTCCATTAGAGGCACATCTTGCAAAATTGTCACTAATAACCTCAATGTTGATTTAGGGGTTTGGCTTACCTATGGTAAACCTAAAAACAGCACCACTGAGTGGGAAGAATTTGATTTAGAGTTTAATTGTACTTCGGGCAGCCAAGTTGTCGGCAAATTACAAGGTGTAACCGCGAGTGATGGGCGCTCGTTTGCCATTGATTCGGGTAATGGTGCCGCGACAGGAATGGCAATTCAAATCGAAGCCTATTCCAATAATCGCTGGGAATTGAAAAAAAATAATGATGTCACCGTATTATTGAATTCAACGGCAACAACCAATGGATCGAACAAAGTTAAATTTAGAGCTAACTACAAAATATTAAGTGATAGCGTCACGGCAGGAAATGCCAATGCCACAATAACGTTTGTCGTAGAAAATAACTAAGGAATAGAAATGAGATCAAACAAAGCTGTCTATACCTATTTAATTTCTATTTTTATGTTATTTTTTTCATCAAACTCAATGAGTTATGATGCTGTTTTTAATGTTTCTGGGCGAGTTCAAGCAGGAACTTGTTCAATAAAATCAAGTAAAAATCAAAATGTTAGATTGGGCGATCACTCTATAAACTCAAGTTTTGGAATGTCTAAAGGCTCAAAGACTCGCGCTGTAAGATGGTCATTAGAGTTCGATTGCGCGCAAGGTGTAGGTATTGATGCGATGGCTGGCGGAAGTGGATCGCTTGGAGGATCGGTATTAGGGCTAAGTGGCAATGATTCGGCTAAAGGCATTGGAATAGAAACCGTATTTTGGATGAGTAATTACCATAGTATCCCTGTTAGATTTTATGTTACATCACCGCTATTTTCTGGGGGAACACAAGGTATCAAAGTGGTTAATTTTGATTCGTATTACATACAAACAGAGGATAAAGTTACCCCTGGCTCAGCTAATGCTGTTTTAGATTTGGATATCATGTATTACTAATATAAATCAAAAAATACCCCAGCTAATTCACTGAGGCATTCCGTAATATTCAATTAAGCCACCTGAACAGGAACCGCTTTGGCAATTCGGCTCATGGTATTATTGGCATCAAAGTAAGCAACTTTAGGCTTATGCTGACGAGCTTCTTCTTCGGTTAAATGCCCATAAGTGCAGATAATCAGTTTATCTCCCACCGCCGCACGACGTGCTGCAGCACCATTAACGGATATAATTTTAGAACCGCGTTCCCCTGCAATTGCATAGGTCGAAAAACGTTCGCCATTATCCACATTATAAATATCGATAGCTTCATATTCTAAAATGCCAACAGCATCTAAGAAATCTTGGTCGATAGCGCAAGAGCCTTCGTAGTGAAGATCAGCTTGGGTGACAGTTGCACGGTGGAGTTTTCCTAATAACATTTTTCTTTGCATTTATTCTTCCTCATTCAAGCCACAGCGTTGCTGGCTGCATAGTCACATACTTATGTATGCTCCTAGGGTCGCGTTTACTTGCCGCCTAGCTGTGACATAAATGAGTTTGAATAAATTTTAGATGATTCAAACTTAAATCTAGGCGAAAGTATTTTGTCATTAAGCGATATCGAGCGGTAACTCGACTTGCAGATTGTCGATTAAACGCGTTTGACCTAACCATGCCGCCATTAAAATGACAGCGCGACGGCTGGAAACTGTTAATTCACCAAGGTTATCTGCATCTCGAATAAATAGCGCATCAGGAGTAAACCCTGCTTGACGTAAAGACTCTTCCATTTCATCAACTAACCCGGTTGCTGATGCAGGCGACTCCGCGAGTTTTTCACCCGCTTTTTGCATAATACTGAATAACTGTGGCGCGATTTTTAATTCACTTACAGACAGATTATTGTTACGAGAGCTAAGTGCTAGACCATTTTTAGCTCGTACAATCGGTACGCCAATAATTTGAATATCAAAAGAAAGATCGGCGACTAACTTTCGAATAACCTTGAGTTGTTGGAAATCTTTTTCACCGAATAACGCAATATCAGGCTGAACTAAATTAAAAAGCTTCGTTAGAACAGTTGCGACACCACGGAAATGTCCCGGACGACTTGCACCTTCTAACATGGTGGAGAGCTCTGGCACTTCAACGAAGGTTTGGTTTTCCATGCCAGCAGGATAAAATTCAGTGGCAGAAGGGGCAAAAATTAAATCCACATGACGGCTTTTTAGTTTTTCACAATCTTCTTGTAATGTACGCGGGTAGTTAGCCAAATCTGATGGTCGATCAAATTGCATTGGATTCACAAAAATAGAGGCGATCACGATATCCGCTTGCTGTTTAGCTTGGTCAATCAGAGTCAGGTGCCCATCATGTAAATTACCCATGGTAGGAACAAGAGCAATGCGCTTACCTTCTTGCTTCCAGCGGCGAATTTCGCGGCGCAGGATCGGCGAGGTTTCAACGATTAGCATACTTTTCATCCTTATCATTATTTTTATAGCGAATTAAGAAAATGAGTGGGACTCATTCGGATAAATGCCTTGCTCAACTTCTTGAATATATAGGCGAATTGCATCATGAATATTGCCAGCTTCTAAGAGGAAGTTTTTAGCAAATTTAGGTGGCTTAGCGGTAATACCCAGCGCATCATGCATGACTAAAATTTGTCCATCAGTGCCATTACCCGCACCAATACCAATAACGGGTAATAGTAATTCTTCAGTAACTTGATTGGCTAATGAGGTCGGAACACATTCGAGAACCAATAGCTGGATCCCTGCATTTTCAAGGGCGATAGCGTCTTTTACTAATTGGTTGGCTGAGACTTCATCGCGACCCTGGACTTTATAGCCGCCGAGCACGTTAACGGCTTGTGGGGTTAATCCGAGATGGCCACATACAGGAACAGAGCGCTCACACAACATTTTGACGGTATCACATAGCCAACTGCCACCTTCAATCTTGACCATATTAGCCCCAGCTTGCATTAATATAGCGGCATTTATACAAGCTTGCTCTGGGGTGGCGTAACTCATAAATGGCATATCGGCGATAACAAATGCATCTGGTGCACCTTTGCGAACACAACGAGTATGGTAAGCAATTTGTTCAACGGTGACAGGAAGGGTGCTGGACTCCCCTTGAATGGTCATGCCGAGGGAATCACCGACTAACATAACTTGAATACCTTGCTCTGCAAAAAGCTGAGCAAAACTGGCATCATAGGCAGTCATGGTCGCAAATTTGTATTTATCTTGTTTGTATTGGCGTAAATCAGCGAGAGTAATGGGTTTCATTAGAATAACCTCCGGAAATGATTTCGCTTATGACCATACCTTGAATGAGGTTATTCATTTTAGGTACTTATTCCCAAAATGTTAGGCCATTGCGAGGGACATGATTGAGCCTGTCTGAAAGTAATTCACCGTCAGGAAAAATCAGGGAAGGGGTAATATCACTGAGCGGGTATAGCATAAATTCCCGCTCTTTTAATCCATAATGTGGGACCGTTAAGCGTTCAGTGCTGATCACTCGATTGCCAAATAACATAATATCGAGATCTAAGGTTCTCGGTCCCCAACGTTCGTCTTTACGGACTCGACCTAATTCTAACTCAATTTTTTGAGTATGATTCAGTAGCTCTTCAGGTTCAAGGTCGGTTTCAAGCAGGACAGCCATATTAAGATAATCTGGCTGATCCTGTGGTCCTAAAGGTTTTGTACGATAGATGGAGGACGTCGCCGCAATTCGACTTTGCGGGATGGCATCTAAGGCTGCAATAGCTTGCTGAGCTTGTTTTAGTGGCTCACCTAGGTTGCTACCAATCGCAATATATACTTGCTCCATTTATCACTCTCTCTACGATGACTTATTTGGCTTTTTATTACCTGACGGCGCTGAACGATTTGGACGATGGCGACGACGGGTTGGAGCCGAGCCTAATTCCGAGATCATTTCACGCTGTTTTTGCGCATTAGCTTGTTGGAAATCTCCCCACCATAGGGAGAGTTCCTCTAACTCATTACGATGTTCAACATTCGCTCTTAGCTCTAATAAATCAAAAGCAGCACGGAATTTCGGGTGCTCCATTAATTTATTGGCTCGACGACCTTGGCGACGTGGTAAGCGCAATTGCAACATCCAAATATCACGCATGGTGGTGGTAATGCGTTTTGGTATTGCAATGGAACGGCACTGTTCATCCAGTACGTCATTCATGGCCAGTGCAAAGGCATCATAATAAGCAAGCCCACCTTCTTGGGTTAACTTCTCAGCATGCTCAGTGACGGGATACCATAACATGGCCGCAAATAAAAATGCAGGGTTAACTCGCTTATCATTTTTGAGTCTAAAGTCAGTGTTTTTTAGTACTTGCTCAATGATTTTTTCCATTGGCGAGTCATTATTCTCCGTGAAGCGGTCGGCAATCACTGGGAATAGTTGCTCAAACAAATGGTACTGTCTCAGCATTTTATAGGTGGAATAACCATAGCCTGATTGAAGCAGTTTCAATGACTCTTCAAATAAGCGGGCAGAAGGAATTTCACCTAGCAATGGTGCTAAACGAGGGATTGGCTCTGCGGTATTTGGCTCAATACGCATATTGAGTTTACAGGCAAAACGTACTGCTCGGATCATTCGAACGGGATCTTCGCGATAACGCGTTTCCGGATCACCAATTAAACGGATCACGCCATCTTTTAAATCTTGTAACCCATTGACATAATCACGTACGGAAAAATCATCAATATTATAATACAGGCTATTGACTGTGAAATCGCGACGAATCGCATCATCTTCGATAGATCCGAAAATATTATCTCTGAGCAGCATGCCGTTTTGGGCTTGAGACGACAGGTTTTTATCGTCAACTTCTTGGTCATGATGACCACGGAAGGTCGCTACTTCAATTATTTCAGGGCCAAACATGATGTGCGCAAGGCGGAATCTACGCCCCACCAATCGGCAGTTGCGGAATAACTTGCGGATCTGCTCAGGGGTTGCATTGGTCGTGATATCAAAATCTTTTGGTTTCAGACCTAGCAGTAAGTCACGGACACCACCACCCACTAAATAGGCTTCATAACCATTTTTATTCAGGCGATAGAGTACTTTCAGTGCATTATCACTAATGTCATCGCGTGAAATCGGATGTTCTGAGCGTGGGATAACGGTGATATGTTCTTTTGTCGTCATTGGCGATCGCTTCTGTGTTTGAGCATCGGCACGCTTAGGATGACGAACCGTATTTTTCATTTGCTTAGTGTTATGCCTGCCGTTTTCAGCCGCAGCAGAATGAGTGACTTGCCTTTTACCGGCTGCCTGAGAATCTCGCGTAACACGTTTTGGCGCCGAATCCTGCTCTGAGGTCGATGCTTGTTCATTGCGCGATAAAATATTGCGGCAGAAATTTGCTACTCGGTTAAAAATAGTACACCTCGATGTCATTACATATATTCATTAAACAAAATAAGCGGCTAATCATAGCTCACTGAAGTTTCTTTGAGAATGGTTAAACGAATAAAAGTCACGCCTAATTATTTTTTATATTAATAAAACTTGCAAATATTATGTATGCAGAGGCTTTGGCTAGGGGATTAATCCGACGAGGTAAGCTGGAATATTACGAATATGCGGTTTGTTACACGAAGGAATTTAAGGGTTTTTTGGGGTGAATTCCTACAACGGCGCAGGGTTAATGCGCCGTTAGGGACTCCAAAAATAACACTTAGCCGGCCATCTGCTTTTCGCGGATTTCTGCTAGTGTCTTACAGTCGATGCATAAATCAGCGGTTGGGCGAGCTTCCAAACGACGGATGCCAATTTCCACGCCACATGATTCGCAATAGCCAAAATCTTCATCTTCAACTTTTTTCAGCGTCTTTTCGATTTTCTTAATCAGTTTACGTTCGCGGTCGCGGTTACGTAATTCGAGGCTGAATTCTTCTTCCTGAGCCGCTCTATCAACTGGGTCTGGAAAGTTAGCTGCCTCATCTTGCATATGAGTAACAGTCCGGTCCACTTCATCTCTTAGTTGATTGCGCCATGCTTCGAGAATGAGCTTAAAATGCGCCAATTGGGCGTCGTTCATGTACTCTTCGCCAGCCTTCTCATGATAGGGTTCAACCCCGGCAATGGCTAGAATGCTTAAGGACGATGTCTTACGTTTTTGCCCTTCTTGCATAATGCTTCTCCTACACACGCAAATTTTACAAAAACCCCAAGGGGGAAAATTTAAGGTCGCTATAAATAGCAGAAGACTGCCGTCTTGGCAATCGTTCATGCAATGAGTTTTGTAATGCTGTGAGGGCAAGCGTGTTTATTCCCTTTTTAGCGCCCATAACTCGGTGACCTCGTTTAAATATCGACTAAATAGAAATTATTCAGTCTAGGTAAAGCTTATTGATTTCCCTATTTGCATTTTTTGTTCAGATATATCCACTTGATAACAAAAAACTTCAACGCCACTCTTAACTGCTTCATCTAATAGTGCTGCATATTTGGGATCAATATGCCGTGCTGCTGAAACTACGTGAATGCCACTATGTAAAATGACAAACATAAGTATGGCTCGTTTTCCTTCTTTAGCAATCTGAGTTAGCTCTCTAAGATGCTTTTGCCCTCTTTTTGTTTCAGTATCAGGGAAATACCCGTGATTGCCTTCCAGCAAAGTAACGGATTTTACCTCCATAAAACAATCAACCAATCCATTTTGAGTCAGAAAAAAATCTATTCGACTATTTTCCGCCCCGTATTTGACTTCAGGAGTCACATTATTGTAGTCAGATAATTCTGGAATATGTTTTTTTACCAATGCTTCTGCTATTAATTGGTTTGCTCGCAACGTATTGATACAAATCAGATGGTTATTTTTAGTCTGTGTTAATTCCCAGCTATGAGGGTATTTTCGCTTGGGATTGTCAGATGTTGAATACCATATCGTATCACCGGGGGTCGCACAGCCCGTCATCGCCCCCGTATTAGCACAGTGTATCGTCATTTCTTTTCCTTCAGATGTGACGACGTCCGCTAAAAAGCGCTTATAGCGCTTAATTAGAATCGCTGATTGTAATGGGGGGATAAATTCCATGTTCTCTCCGATAAATTGTTTTTATAGTCCATTCTTGTTTTTATAGTGAGTACAGTATTAATACGCATTATTTGTTAATGCTACAATGGTTAACTTTAAAAGTTAAATATCCACGGAGTGATCCCTTTAGTGCTACCAATCTTAGAAGTAAGTGATGACTTACTTTCAGCGTTAGCTGAAGCCCCCCAAGTTTTACTGCATGCGCCAACGGGTGCAGGTAAATCAACGGTATTACCTCTGGAGATTCTAAACAGCGGAATAATCCAAGGGCGTATTATTATGCTCGAACCCAGACGTATTGCGGCACGTACTGTTGCGACTCGTTTGGCTCAGCAGTTAGGGGAGCAAGTTGGCGAAACGATTGGTCTGCGTATGCGTTCAGAAAGCAAAGTGAGCAAACAGACACGCTTAGAAGTCGTGACTGAGGGGGTGCTAACGCGTTTGCTTCAAAATGACCCCATGCTTGAAGGGATTGGTCTGGTTATTTTGGATGAGTTTCATGAGCGTAATCTGCAAGCAGATTTGGGGCTCGCACTATTGCTCGACGCTCAGCAGGCATTGAGGGACGACATAAAAATTTTGTTAATGTCAGCAACGTTGGATAACCACGGACTTAATCGATTATTTCCTGATGCCCCGGTCATCCGCTCTGAGGGTCGAGCTTTTCCGGTACAACGTGAATATAAGCCAATCAGCCCGAATAAGCCGTTTCATCAGGAAGTTGCTAGCGCAGTTTGGCAATTAATGCAGCAGCAAAGTGGCTCGCTATTACTCTTTTTGCCTGGAGTAGGGGAAATAGAAAGGACGCGTACGGAGCTGGCAAGGTTAGTGAGTGAGGACATACTTTTATGTCCGCTATACGGCGCTTTATCTATTCAAGCTCAACAGCAAGCTATCTTACCTGCGCCGGAGGGGAAACGTAAAATTGTACTCGCGACTAATATTGCGGAAACCAGTTTAACTATCGAAGGTATACGCTTGGTCGTGGACAGTGGTTTTGAGCGTGTAGGCCAATTTAACCCACGTTCGGGGCTAACTAAACTAGTAAAAAAGCGGATAAGCCAAGCTTCCATGACTCAGCGTGCCGGACGTGCTGGACGCTTAGAAGCCGGTGTTTGTTGGCACTTATTTAGTTCAGAACAAGCGGAGCGTGCTGCTCAATTCAGTGATGCAGAAATCAATAATAGTGATTTAAGTGGGTTATGGCTGGCATTACTGCAATGGGGATGCCATGAGGTTTCTCAATTACAGTGGTTAGATATACCGCCAGAAGCCTCTCTGTCCGCAGCTAAAAGTTTACTATTTAAACTGGGTGTGACCGATTTACACGGTAAATTAACGCCTATGGGCGTTAAGATGGCGGGAACGGGCAGTTCTGTACGTACCGCCGCTATGCTATATCACGCTCAGCAAACCAATAATAAACAAGTTATTCAGTTAGCGTCTTTATTAGTGGCGATTATTGAAGAGCCACCACGTGGTGGCGAAACCGATCTTCACTATCATCTCGAGCATCCTACAGAAAGCTGGTGTAAGCGAGCTTCAACTCTGAGTGGGGATAAAGTTTCCAGCGCTACAGCTAAAACCTCTGTAATGATTAGTGAGTGGTTACCAACATTATTAGCTGCTGGCTTTCCGGACTTGATTGCAAAGACTCGAGATAACCAAACTCGCTACCAATTAGCGAGTGGGTTAGGCGCATCGTTAAATGAAAATGACCGCCTGATGGGGAACTCATGGTTGATGGTTGCCGCGCTTTGGCAGTCTGAATCCTCGGCAGATGCACGGATTTCATTAGCCTATCCCATTGAGATTGACAAATTACAGCAGGATTGCCCCCAACTATTTAGTACCCAAGAAACCGTTGAATGGGATGAACACCGAGGCAGTTTATTGGCATGGCGTCGCTTGCAGTGTGGGCAATTGGTTGTGAAATCCCAGAGATTAACCAATCCTGACCAACAGGAAATTAAAAATGCGTTGGTTCACTGGTTACAGCAAAATGGTCTACAACAGCTAAATTGGCAAGAAAATGCACTTCAATTACGCATTCGTTGTCAGTTAGCTAAGCGCTATTTTCCTGATATCACGTTGCCTGCGATGGATGATGATACTTTACTCGAAACATTAGATGAGTGGCTGGCACCTTACCTTGATAAAGTCACTAATAAGAAAAAATTACTCGAAATTGATTTAATGACTCTATTACTAAACCGATTTGATTGGCAGCAGAGGCAGTGGTTAGAAAGTCAGTTTCCTGTCACATATCATGCTCCATCTGGTAGTGAGGTAAGTATTCACTATGCACTGGATAAGCCCCCTGTAGTTGAAATTCGTTTACAGGAAATGTTTGGCGAAAAGGGCAATCCAACCATTGCCAATGGAAAAGTGACATTAACCCTATCTTTGCTCTCACCGGCAAGGCGGCCAATTCAAATTACTCAAGATCTTGGCGCATTTTGGCAAGGAAGTTATAAAGAGGTTCAAAAAGAGATGAAAGGGCGTTATCCCAAACATCCTTGGCCAGATGACCCGATAAACGCAGAGCCAACAAGACAAACAAAAAAAGCGATGATGAGTGCGAAATAACCTAATTTTGTGCTCTAATAACGGGCTGCAAAATAGGCAATGGGTAAATAAAGGCGAAGTAAGGAAGTGTAATTAAGCGCTTTCTACAGTGAAATTCTTTGAAATATGAGCCAAAATTAGCCTTGTAGTAGATATCTACATATGTTTAGTTAGATTTTAATGCCTATTTAGGTATAGGTGATATGGAGCGACCATGTCCGGTAAAGATTTAGAACCGATTGGTAGACGTAAAAAACGATCTGCTGAGAAAAACTCATCGTCATCACGCCGCCGTAGAAACCGCGATGATTATGACGATGATTTATATGATGATGAAGATATCGATGACGAATATCTCGATGACGAAGATGAAGAAGAGCAAATGACGACGAAAAGCTCAAAAAAGAATAAAAAACGTAAGAGTAAATGGCGCTGGTTCTGGCTACTTATCAAACTAATGCTGGTGCTTGCTGTGATCCTTGCGGCTTACGGTTTTTATTTAAATCAACAAATTAAAGAACGCCTTGACGGTAAGGTGTGGGATCTCCCAGCGGCAGTTTATGGGCGTATGGTCAATCTTGAACCCGGTATGGATTATAGCCAAGGGGAAATGAGTAACCTGCTCGAAGGAATGCAATACCGTAAAGTCAGCAAAATCACCACGTCAGGTGAGTTTGTGGTGAAAGGCAATACCATTGAAATTTTACGTCGCCCATTTAATTTCCCAGACCAAAAAGAGGGGCAAGTGCTTGCTCGTTTAGTCTTTGACAATGGCATGCTGAGTAAGATTGAAAACATTGAAAATGGTCGCTCATTTGGATTCTTCCGCTTAGATCCCAAGCTGATCACGATGATGCAATCAGCCAATAATGAGCAACGTTTAGTCTTGCCACTGGCAGATTTCCCAGAGTCTCTGGTGAAAATACTGCTAGAAACCGAAGATAGAAACTTTTATGAGCATGATGGCGTTAGCTTATATTCTATCGGTCGTGCAGTGGTTGCTAACGTCACCGCAGGGCGTTCAGTGCAAGGGGGAAGTACTTTAACCCAGCAGTTAGTGAAAAACTTATTTTTAACTAACGAACGGACACTGAAACGGAAAGCGACTGAAGCCTATATGGCGCTGATACTGGATTATAACTACAGTAAAGAACGCATTCTGGAGCTGTACCTTAACGAAGTTTATTTAGGTCAAAATGGTAATGATGAGATCCGCGGCTTCCCGTTGGCGAGCCTGTACTATTTTGGACGTCCGATTAATGAATTAAGTTTTGACCAGCAAGCACTGTTAGTGGGCATGGTTCAAGGGGCATCGACGTACAATCCATGGACTAAGCCACAAAATGCGATTAAACGTCGTAATATTGTGCTGAAAATCCTCGAAACTCGCGGTGTTATCGACAACGAAATGTATCAAGTTCTGAGTGCTAGACCGCTTGGTGTAAAAAACAAAGAAGGTTTAGTCGCTTCCCAGCCTGCTTTTATGCAGATGGTCAGATTAGAACTGAACGAGAAATTGGGCGATAAAGTTAACGAATTATCGGGAGCTAAAATTTTCACCACTCTCGACCCTGTGGCACAAACTGCGGCAGAAAATGCGGTGGAATCTGGGGTCGCTGATTTGCGTAAGTCACGTAAATTAGATGATATCGAAGGGGCGATGGTGGTGGTTGACCGTATCAATGGTGAGATCCGCGCCATGGTTGGCGGTTCAGATCCTCAATTCTCAGGTTTTAACCGTGCACTGAATGCTCGCCGTAGTATTGGCTCACTGGCAAAACCGCCGGTTTACCTTGCGGCACTTAGTGAGCCCGATCGTTTCCGTTTAAATACATGGTTATCTGATGAACCGCTGACATTAAAAGTGGGAAATCAAACGTGGAGTCCAAGGAACTATAGCCGTAACTTTAACGGTCGAATGATGCTGGTGGATGCACTAGCAAAATCACAAAATATCCCAACCGTTAACTTAGGGATGGCGATTGGTCTCGATCAAGTGATGAATACCTTTATTCGCTTAGGAGCACCAGCGGGGGCGATGGAGAAAGTCCCAGCGATGCTATTGGGTGCAGTAAACTTAACGCCAGCAGAAGTGGCTCAGGTTTATCAAACCATAGGTGGGGAAGGTAACCGAGCTAAACTGTCCGCGCTGCGTTCTGTGATCGATGGTGAAGGTACTGAACTTTATCAAAGCTACCCATCCGCTGAACGTGCCGTTCCTGCACAAGCCGCTTACCTAACTTTATACGGTATGCAGCAAGTGGTTCAGCAAGGCACTGGGCGTGTATTACTGAATAAATATGGGAAATACAATCTGGCGGGTAAAACCGGGACCACCAACGATCTGCGTGATAGCTGGTATGCGGGAATCGATGGTAAAGAAGTTGCCATTGTTTGGGTTGGACGCGATAACAACGGTCCAACACAATTAACCGGATCAACAGGGGCATTAAGAGTTTATCAACGTTATTTAGATAACCAAGCACCACTGACTCTGCTCAACCGTGCACCGGAAGGCATCACGGATATGCGTGTGATGATGGACGGTCAATTTAGCTGCTCAGACTTTGGTGGTGGCAGAATGTTGCCAGTGTGGACTGATGACCCGCAAAGCCTATGCCAAGGTTCAACATCACAAGATCCTGCGTGGAATTTAAATGGGAATAGTGAGGCTCCGCAAGAGGATGGTGCAGCTCCTGACTGGGTGAAGGATATGTTCGGGGATTCTCCGTCATCCCCTTAATTCTCGTCATATTTCACGCTGTGGCTGTGTTGGTTTCACGCAGCCACTTGAGTCACATACTTATGTATGCTCCCCAAGATGTCTTTGTTCACCGCCTTGCCACAACATGAACTATTTAGAGAATTGCATTGTTCATGTTGTGTCTGCGTTGACTTAGTGTCATTGCTGGGGAATGTTATCCCGATAACTCCTCACTTGCCGCCTAGCTACAACGCACGGGATTTTGGAGAATATTGAGTCTGATTGAAAAAGAAAACCAGACCCAAAAATAGATAAAAAATAGGCGCCGTCTTTTGTAGATGGCGCCTATTTTTATGGGTGTTGTTTATTGCGAGGAATTATTCGGCTTTGATTTTTGCCAGTGCAATTTCTGCGGCATCAATGGTGCGTTGAATATCTTCATCGCTATGAGCGATTGACATAAAGCCCGCTTCAAATGCAGATGGTGCCAAGTAAACACCTTGCTCTAACATATAATGGAAGAATTTTTTGAAGCGTTCGACATCGCACTTCATCACGTCTTGGTAGCAAGTGACTTCTTTGGCATCAGTGAAGAATAGACCAAACATACCGCCAACATGGTTGATAACCATTGGAACGCCTTGGTCTTTAGACACCCGCACTAAACCACGAGCCAGTTTATCAGTGAGTTCGGTTAAGCGAGAATGAACGCCCGGTTGAGAAACTTCATTTAGACAGGCTAAACCAGCAGCCATGGCGACTGGGTTACCGGATAAAGTCCCCGCTTGGTAAACAGGACCAATGGGGGCTAATTTTTCCATCACTTCGTAGCGACCACCAAATGCACCGACTGGCATACCGCCACCGATAATCTTACCTAAGCAAGTCAAGTCAGGTTGCACATCGTAATAATCTTGTGCGCCACCTAATGCAACACGAAAGCCTGTCATCACTTCATCGATGATCAGAAGGGCATTAAATTCGTCACACAGTGTGCGTAGGCCCGGCAAAAATTCAGCAGTTGGTGGCACGCAGTTCATATTGCCAGCAACCGGTTCAACAATCACACAAGCGACTTCTTCAGGATAGTTTTCGAATGCTTGGCGAACAGACGCTAAATCGTTATAAGTGCAAGTTAATGTGTGTTTAACAAAATCTTCAGGTACGCCCGGAGAGTTTGGTTCGCCCATGGTAAGTGCGCCAGAACCCGCTTTGACTAATAAGCAGTCGGCATGGCCATGATAGCAACCTTCAAATTTGATAATTTTATCGCGACCGGTGTAGCCACGAGCAAGGCGGATAGCACTCATGGTTGCTTCAGTACCGGAGTTAACCATGCGTATCATATCGATAGATGGGACAAGCTCACACACCAGTTTTGCCATTTCAACTTCAGCAGCAGTTGGTGCACCAAAGCTTAAGCCTTTATTGACAGCTTTGATAACTGCATCACGGATAGCGGGGTGATTGTGACCGAGTACCATTGGACCCCATGAGCCAACGTAATCAATGTAAGCTTTACCATCAACGTCAAAAATATAAGCACCGTCAGCGCGTTCGATAAATAACGGGGTGCCGCCAACACCATTAAATGCGCGAACAGGCGAGTTAACACCGCCTGGGATCAGCTGTTGAGCTTCATTATATAATTCTTCGGAATGGTGCATCGCAGGGCTCCTGAAAGAGGATAAATAAAAAGTTGGCACCATTCTAAAGCACAGAGGCAATTAAACCAATGCCATCAATCACAATGATGAATAGCAACTCTGTGCTCAATTGCATAACAACACTTGAACCAATGACTCAGGTGACGGATAATTGGAAAATTGATCTAAGTGGGCTTTAGCTTACCTATGAATTTACCGGTCACCGGTCTGGAGTAAAAAATGAGTGATGATGCAGCTCTGCCTCTACAGTTTACTGATGCGGCAGCAATAAAAGTTAAAGATCTGGTTGCAGATGAAAACAACCCAAACCTGCGTCTGCGTGTCTATATTACAGGCGGTGGTTGCAGTGGTTTCCAATATGGTTTCACCTTTGATGATCAAATCAACGAAGGGGATATGACGATTGAGAAACAAGGTGTGGCGCTGGTTGTTGATCCAATGAGCCTGCAATATTTAGTGGGTGGTAGTGTGGATTATACTGAAGGGCTGGAAGGGTCGCGGTTTATTGTGACGAATCCGAATGCTAAGTCTACGTGTGGATGCGGGTCTTCTTTCAGCGTGTGATTTTCGTCATATTTTGCGCTGTGGCGTTGTTGGCTTCATTCGGCTACTCGGGTCACATACTTATGTATGCTCCCCGAG
>NZ_JAMPNQ010000016.1:0-244550 GCF_028479445.1 Providencia sp. PROV210 | reverse complement strand
TCGAAAAAAGTGAGTTGAATTCCCTTGTTGTCCTACCGTCTTAACTCAGTTCAAAAAATTCTTTTCTGTGAAGCTTGATTCTAAATCTTTATTTTCAATTCGGTAGCGCATTTAGTTGGTTGCACAGTTGCTCGGTGGCATTGATGATGCGCGGGCCGGCGCGGTGAAACCAATCCTCATTTAAGCGGATGATAGGGACGTTTAGCTGAGAGTGCCAGAATGCTTTTACAGCTTTTTCTTGCTCTTCAGAACCGGTCATGACGATAGCATCGGGTTTGCGGGTGAGTACTTGCTCACGGCTTACTTGGGGCCACGGCACTGCGCTATCTTCAAAAATATTCTGGGCGCCGCAGACCTTGAGCACATCATTTTGCAACGTATGATTTCCAGCGCTGAATAAAGGCTGTGTACCTAATTGAATAAATAGTTGCCTAGGTTTCTTATTATTAGCTAATTTATCTTTTTGGGCTTGTAATGTTGCTTGCATCTGAGCAATATTTCTTTCCGCGATCTCAGGGTGAGGGCTGTATTGCGATAATTCTGCTAAAGCAGAAATTACGCCATCAACAGTTTGTGGATCAAAATAGACAATGGGAATACCGAGGGCTGCCAATTGATCCAACGGGCGCTGAGGATTTCCACCTCGCCATGCCAGAATCAAATCTGGTTTTAGGGCGATAATTCGTTCAACATTTAAACCCTGCCAATTAGAAACTTGTTCTAGCTTTTTTGCTGCGTCGGGGTAGTCGGAATAAGCGCTGACAGCAATTAAGTTATCACCTAGCCCTGCCGCGTAAGCCAGTTCAGTATTCGCAGGAGAAAGCGAAATTACCCGTGATTTTTGTGCTGCAACTGCTGGGATGGCAATGCAAGCGAGCAGCAATAAGCTAAAGAGTGACTGAATGAGGTGTTTGATTGAAAGGGTTATCATCATAAATTCACTGAGTAGAGCGCAGAAATAAGGCATAAGTGAAGCATACTTATGCCTGATAAATAAGGCGAATATACCTTAAGCGAGTTCAGCTAAAATGGCTGTGATCATCAATGATGATTGACGAGCGGCAACCGGTAAAAACTCATCAAAACTGGTATGGGACTCTTTATCTGCTACATCTGAAATTGCGCGCACGACCACAAACGGTACGCCAAATTGGTAGCAAACATGGCCTACAGCTGCGGCTTCCATCTCTACGGCTGCGACTTGTGGGAAGTTTGCTTTAATGCGAGCTAAAGGCTCCGCGCCGTTGATAAAGGCATCGCCGCTACAAACCAGACCGCGAACAGCGTTCATACCCAGCGTATTGACGCATTTTTCTGTCACTTCAATCAGCTTAGGGTCAGCAATAAAAGCCGCAGGGCACTGCGCCATTTGACCCGGCTCATAACCAAATGCCGTCACATCGGCATCATGGTAACGAACTTCGGTAGAAACGACGATATCACCGACATTCAGGCGAGGATCTAAACCACCGGCAGAACCTGTGTTGAAAACCACATCAGGTTTGCAATGTTCTAATAGCAAGGTTGTGCCGATTGCAGCAGCCACTTTACCAATGCCGGATTTCAGAAGCGCAATATCAACCCCATTAATTTTACCCGTATAGATTTCGCAACCTGCACGGCTGAATGTTTGGCAGCCTTCGATTTGGGCGCGCAAAAGTGCAACTTCTTGTTCCATCGCGCCAATAATACCCACTTTAATCATTCTTCAGTTCCTCGTTTGCTACCTAGCTATAACACGAATTATTTAGGGTAAATATGCGCCATCGTGCTATAAACAACGTTTAAAAAGATGCGCGAAGTGTACCATTGAAAGGGGCTTTGTGGGGTATTTTTCCTGAGTTTTGCTTCTATACTTAGCAGTAAGTCTATATAGGGAAGGGATTTGCGTGAGAGAGATTAATTTTCTAAAAAAACTGAGTTTTCAACGTAACTACATTAGTGCTAAAGGTCAGAAAGTCTCTCCGCTGGATGAAGACGCGGTAAATCGTTTATTTGAAAGCGACCGTGGACGAATTATTAACTCTGCTGCTATCCGTCGTTTGCAACAAAAAACGCAAGTTTTTCCTCTAGAACAAAACTCCGCAGTTCGTAGCAGATTAACTCACTCCCTCGAAGTTCAACAAGTAGGGCGTTATATTAGCAAAACGGTACTTGGCGAATTAAAAAAGAAAAAATTGCTTGATGAATATGGGCTAACGGATCGTTGTGATGCATTTGAAAGCCTTGTCGAAATGTCGTGCTTAATGCACGATATTGGTAATCCTCCATTTGGGCACTTTGGCGAGGCAGCCATTCAGCGCTGGTTTAGCAAATTACTTGCGCCAGACTATATTTTCTCCCCAGAGGCTCCAGATCCTTGCCGCATCAAAGCATTACAACTGACCGGTAATGAAAAACAAGACTTGTTTCGTCGTCAACTCAAGCGTGATTTATGCTCATTCGAAGGGAATGCTCAAGGGTTACGAATGGCGCATCGTTTACTCAAACTCAATCTGACTTATGCGCAAATCGGTTCGATTTTAAAATATACCCGCGGGGCTTACGACCTAGACCCTATTCCTGCAGAATTTGACTATTTAATGAAAAAACCGGGTTATTACTGGTCTGAAGCCGATTTTGTGAGTGAGTTGAGTAAAAAACTCGATATGGATCCTTATTGCCGTTTTCCTCTCACCTACATCATGGAAGCCGCCGATGATATTTCCTACTGCATTGCTGATCTCGATGATGCCGCAGAAAAAGGTATTTTTACGGTTGAGCAATTGATCGATTATTTAAACGTCGAGTGGGGGGAGGTTAAGCCGGGTGACTTGTTCGACCAAACCATTATGCGGGCGTTTAACAATATCAGCGATAACCACACAAGGCGCATCCAGCAAGATCAGTTTTTTATGTATCTGCGCGTGAATATCACAGGAAAATTAGCGCATTACAGCGCTCAGCGTTTTATCCAAAATCTGCCAGAAATTTATCACGGTAGCTTTAATAGCGCCTTGTTAGAGGATAAAAGCCAAGAACATCGGTTACTCAAAGTATTGAAAATGGTGGCATTTAAACATGTGTTTAACCATCATGAAGTTGAAGAATTGGAGCTTCAGGGATATCGAATTATTAGCGGTTTATTGGATGTGTATAGCCCATTATTGATGATGGATCGCGATGATTTTGCCTCTTTAGTAGAGCAGAATTACCACAAACATTTTTTTATTGAAACGAGACTGTTTCATAAATTGTCAAATAAGCATCGCTTGTCTTACAACGAGGCATTAGAAAAAATTTCTGCTACAAATGATGCGGATAGATCGATTTTAGAATTCTATTACCGCGCGAGATTAATTCAGGATTACATTAGCGGAATGACAGATCACTATGCCTATGAAGAATATAGAAAATTCATGGTAACTAATTAGAAATTTGCCCCAAAAGAGTATTAATAGGCAGACAAAAAAGCTAAGTGACCACCGCATTTGATAAAAAAATGCTATTATAGCTCGCCAATTTTGGAACAAATTATCTGAAATCGTGCGTTGCTTACAGCGCCATTTTTAACTGTGATTACGGGTTCAGATAGAATTAATTTAACACCACTTAGTGACTACTTATGGCCCAATTTTACTCGCCAAATCGCCGTACTACCCAACGCCGTCAGATGACGGTTGTCGTTGATAGCTTAGATGCCGCTGGACAAGGTGTTGCTCGCCTAGATGGAAAGGCGGTCTTTATTGCAGGGCTGTTGCCTGGTGAAGAGGCTCAAATCGAGATTACTGAAGATAAACGCCATTTTGCAAAAGCGAAAGTAATTAAACGCCTAAGTAGTAGCCCTCAAAGAGTCAAACCTAGTTGCCGTTATTTCAACCAATGTGGCGGCTGTCAGCAGCAACATATTGACATTGCCTTGCAAAGAGAAAGCAAAGCCCAGTCTCTTCAACATCTAATGAGGCGAGAAACGGGTGTTACGAAGCCAGCCACTCCCGTGATCAGTGGTGAGGAATATGGCTATCGCCGTCGCGCGCGTTTAGGTCTGCAATACCAAAATAAATCACGGCATTTGGTGATGGGGTTTCGTCAAATTCAATCTAATACACTGGTCGATATTAAAAGTTGCCCCGTGCTACACACTGAACTAGATGCGCTACTTGCACCGCTTTCTGAGTGTTTAAATTCATTATCGATAGCTGCCAAATTAGGGCACGTTGAGCTTATTCATGCAGATAACGGTAACGTTATACTGCTACGCCACTTAGTCCCCGTTAACGTTTCAGATAGAAACCGTTTGCTAGAATTTGCTCAGAAACATCAAGTAAACATTTGGTTGGCGGGGGATGAAGGCGAATTACAGCCTCTTGAGCCATCAACACGGTTGCCAGAATATCAAGTTGCTGATGAATCATTGCAGTTTAATCCCTTGAATTTTATTCAGGTGAATGGGGAAATTAATCAGCAAATGGTGGCGCAAGCCATAGCATGGTTGGATATAAGCCCTGAAGATAGAGTATTGGATCTTTTCTGTGGTATGGGTAATTTTACGTTACCTATTGCGCGGATAGCAAAATCTGTCGTTGGTGTTGAGGGTGTTGAAAATTTAGTCAGTCAGGCCAGAAGTAATGCACAGCTCAACTCAATTAATAATGCATCATTCTATAATGCTAATTTGGAAGAACAAATCCATACTCAACCATGGGCGCAGCAAGGTTTCAATAAAGTATTGCTAGACCCTGCTAGAGCAGGCGCTGCAGGAGTAATGGAACATTTAACTAAACTGATGCCAGAAAAAATTGTCTATGTTTCTTGTAATCCAACAACATTAGCAAGAGACAGTAAAGTATTACTTGAAGGCGGGTATCAGTTACATCAGTTGCGGATGTTGGATATGTTTCCGCATACAAGTCATCTGGAATCAATGGCGCTATTCATTCGTAGCCCAGAGGGTTAACAGGTAGGGAGAATATATGGTTGCAGTAAGAAGTGCGCATTTAACCCCAGCAGGTGAATTTGACCCCGAAAAATGGGTCACTGGCTTGGGTTTGAATAATAAACAATCAGAAGAAAAACTCATCCATACCTGGCAGTATTGTCACGATAAATTATCGGGGCAAGAAATCGGTCCTCTGCTGCTATGGCGCGGCATTGAAATGACGGAAATCTTATCCACACTCAGTATGGATATAGAAAGCCTACAAGCCGCATTACTCTTCTCTTTGGTTGAAGAGGGAAAACTCGACGACCAATCTGTCATCGATGAATTTGGTCAATCCATTCATGCACTAGTTAAAGGTGTGATTGAGATGGATGCCATTCGCGAACTCAAAGCCACTCAATCGAATGAAACCAGCTCAGTACAGGTGGATAATATCCGTCGCATGCTTTTGTCGATGGTGGAAGATTTTCGCTGCGTTGTTATTAAGCTGGCAGAGCGTATCGCGCATTTACGTGAAGTTAAAGATGCCAGTGAAGATGAGCGAGTATTGGCAGCTAAAGAGTGCTCCAATATTTATGCGCCATTAGCCAACCGCTTAGGAATCGGACAATTAAAATGGGAATTGGAAGATTTCTGTTTCCGTTATCTGCATCCCGATGAATACAAAAAAATCGCAAAATTACTCCATGAGCGCCGAATTGATCGCGAAGAATACATTGATAATTTTGTGACCACATTACGTAAGTATATGCTCAAAGAGCAAATTCAAGCGGAAGTGTATGGTCGACCAAAACACATCTATAGCATCTGGCGCAAAATGCAGAAAAAATCATTAGCATTTGGTGAGCTGTATGATGTGCGAGCTGTGCGTATCGTGGTTGAGCGACTACAAGATTGTTATGCTGCATTAGGGATTGTGCATACTCATTACCGTCATTTACCGGATGAGTTTGATGACTATGTGGCGAACCCTAAACCGAATGGCTATCAATCAATTCATACCGTAGTACTGGGACCAAATGGTAAAACGTTAGAAATCCAAATTCGTACTCGCCAAATGCATGAAGATGCAGAATTAGGTGTGGCGGCGCACTGGAAATATAAAGAAGGCTCAACTGGCGTTGGTAAAGGTAGTAGCTATGAAAACCGTATTGCGTGGCTACGTAAGTTAATCTCATGGCAAGAAGAGATGGCAGATTCTGGCGAAATACTGGATGAAGTTCGTAGCCAAGTATTTGATGACCGAGTTTACGTCTTTACGCCAAAAGGGGACGTTGTCGACTTACCAACGGGTTCCACGCCACTCGATTTTGCTTACCACATTCATAGTGATGTGGGGCATCGTTGTATCGGGGCTAAAATTGGTGGACGGATTGTACCGTTTAGCTATCAATTGCAGATGGGCGATCAAATTGAAATTATCACTCAAAAGCATCCAAACCCGAGTCGCGACTGGTTAAATCCAAACTTGGGTTATGTGACAACCAGCCGCGGCCGCGCAAAAATTCAAAACTGGTTCCGCAAACAAGATCGCGATAAAAATATTCTGGCTGGACGTCAGATTCTGGATAGTGAATTATCCCATCTGGATATCAGCTTGAGAGAAGCCGAAAAATTGTTGATTGCTCGCTACAATGTGCATTCATTGGATGAAGTCTTGGCGGGCATTGGCGGTGGTGATATCCGTATCAACCAGCTAGTTAATTTCTTACAAGCTAAGTTTAATAAAGCCACGGCGGAAGAAGAAGACCGCGCAGCAATGAAAACGCTGGAGAGTAAGTCAGCGTTACCAAGAGCGCCTTCCCATGGTAGTGGGCGTGTGGTCGTCGAAGGTGTGGGTAACTTAATGCACCATATAGCACGTTGTTGCCAGCCAATTCCGGGGGATGAAATCGTCGGGTTTATCACAAAAGGTCGCGGTATCTCTATTCATAGTGCCGATTGTGAACAACTTGCTGAATTGCAAAGCCACGCGCCAGAGCGCGTTATCGATGCTGTTTGGGGGGAAAATTACTCCAGTGGCTACTCGTTAGTTGTCAGAGTGATAGCCAATGACCGTAGTGGCTTACTGCGCGATATCACGACGATTTTAGCGAATGAAAAAGTCAATGTATTAGGGGTGAGTAGCCGCAGTGATGTGAAGCAGCAGCTCGCCACTATCGATATGACCATCGAGTTGTATAACATCGAAGTGCTGGGACGAGTTCTGACGAAGTTAAATCAGTTGCCGGATGTTATCGAGGCGAAACGCCATTCTTCCTAATTTTCTGCATATTTCGAGCTGTAGGGGTGTTGGCTGCATTCACTAACCCTAGTCGCATACTTGTGTATGCTCCTAGGGATTAGCTCTTTTGCCGCCTACCTACAACTCGAACTATTTTGAAAATGCATTTCCTGCATATTTTGGCGCGCAGCGTTGTTGGCTGCGTGCTCTCGCTTTAGTCACATACTTGTGTATGCTCCTAATTTTCTGCATATTTCGAGCTGTAGGGGTGTTGGCTGCATTCACTAACCCTAGTCGCATACTTTTGTATGCGACTAGGGATTAGCTCTTTTGCCGCCTACCTACAACTCGAACTATTTTGAAAATGCATTTTCTTCATATTTTGGCGTGCAGCGTTGTTGGCTGTACGCGCTCGCCTAGCTGCTCATCCAAACTATTTTGAAAATAATTTTTAATAGTTATTTTAATAAAAATCTGAAGATTTAGCGTATTCAATTCAATTTGGTTAAGGTATAACCCTCATTAAATCACTATGTAATTATTTTTGATAAGGGTTAAATATGCAGCAGGGCAATAAACAAATTGAACGGTTACTCACTATTATGGCGCGTTTGCGTGACCCGCAAAATGGCTGTCCGTGGGATACGCAACAGACGTTTAAGACCATTGCCCCTTATACCCTTGAAGAAACCTATGAAGTGCTCGATGCCATTGAGCGTGAAGACTTTACTGATTTAAAAGGTGAGTTGGGGGATTTGCTGTTTCAAGTGGTTTTTTATGCCCAAATGGCAAAAGAGCAAAACTTGTTTGATTTCGATGAAATTTGCCAAGCAGTGAGCGATAAACTAGAACGCCGCCATCCTCATATCTTTGATGCTAACAACCAACTGAGTAGCAGCGAAGTTATTGCGGGTTGGGAACTGCGTAAAGCAAAAGAACGTGCAGAAAAAGAGCAATATTCCGTATTGGATGATATTCCAAACACTTTACCAGCCTTAATGAAAGCCTACAAAATTCAAAAACGTTGTGCTTCTGTGGGCTTTGATTGGGACACCTTGGGTCCGGTGGCAGATAAAGTTACCGAAGAACTGGCCGAAGTGATGGAGGAGGCTACACAAGTCGTCGTTGATGAGCAGCACCTCGAAGAAGAAATTGGTGATTTACTGTTTGCGACGGTGAATTTATCTCGCCATTTAGGCCATAAGCCAGAAATTGCCTTACAAAAAGCATGCAATAAATTTGAGCGACGTTTTCGTGAAATCGAAAGGCGATTAGCAGAAAGTGGCAAAACGACAGAAACTGCTACACTTGATGAGATGGAAGCCTTGTGGGTTTCTATCAAATCAGATGAATAGTGTTTGTAGGTAGATACAATCGCGGATTGAAATAGTTATTCAAAATCAAACTTAATGCAAAATAGCATTTTTAAAGCTATACATGAAGCTGAAAGGATTTAGCTTTTACTCTATAATGTGTTAATCTTGCAAAACAGGTGAATAGTGCGGTAAAAAGTGACTATTTATCAAACGATAAATATTTTTATTTTTAACTTGCTGATATTATTAAGGTATTGATGAAAACTAACCTTATTACGCTTAGAACATTTGTAGGGAATTTAAGGTTCGGGTATACTGTTTTCCCGTCCTGTTATATCCATCATCTTTTAAACCTAAACGTTCAGGTTCAGCATGAAAACTAACTATATTTTTGTGACCGGCGGGGTCGTATCCTCTCTGGGTAAAGGCATTGCCGCAGCCTCATTGGCGGCTATACTCGAAGCCCGTGGACTCAATGTAACCATTATGAAATTGGATCCCTACATTAACGTAGATCCAGGTACTATGAGCCCAACCCAACACGGGGAAGTTTTCGTTACAGAAGACGGCGCTGAAACTGACTTGGATTTAGGTCATTATGAGCGTTTCATCCGTACTAAAATGACACGTCGCAATAACTTTACGACGGGGCGTGTTTATTCTGAAGTCTTACGCAAAGAGCGCCGTGGCGACTACTTAGGCGCGACTATCCAAGTTATCCCTCATATTACTAACGAAATTAAAGATCGCATCATCCGTGGTGGTGAAGGTCATGACGTCGTATTAGTTGAAATCGGCGGTACTGTTGGTGATATCGAATCTCTGCCATTCCTTGAAGCAATTCGTCAAATGGCGGCAGAAGTAGGTCGTGAGCATACATTGTATATGCACTTAACCTTAGTGCCGTATTTAGCGGCAGCAGGGGAAGTCAAAACCAAGCCTACACAGCACTCAGTCAAAGAATTACTGTCAATTGGCATTCAGCCAGATGTATTAATTTGCCGTTCAGACCGCGTTATTCCAGCGAACGAACGTGCGAAAATTGCACTATTTTGTAATGTCCCAGAAAAAGCAGTTATTTCTCTGAAAGATGCAGATTCTATTTATAAAATTCCAGGCATGCTGAAAGCACAAGGTTTGGATGAATATATCTGTAGCCGCTTCCGTTTAGAATGCAAAGAAGCTGATTTGTCTGAGTGGGAACAAGTTATTTACGAAGAAGCCAATCCAGCGGGTGAAGTCACCATCGGTATGGTCGGTAAATATGTTGAATTACCAGATGCTTATAAATCGGTAATTGAAGCGCTGAAACATGCGGGCTTGAAAAATCGCTTAACCGTCAATATTAAATTGATTGATTCTCAAGATGTTGAAACCCGTGGGGTGGACTTACTGAAAGGTCTGGATGCTATTTTAGTTCCGGGTGGTTTCGGTTCTCGCGGTATTGAAGGGAAAATTCTAACTGCACAATATGCACGTGAGAACAAAATCCCATACTTAGGTATTTGCCTAGGCATGCAAGTTGCTCTGATTGAGTTTGCGCGTAATGTTGCGCATATGGAAGATGCTAACTCCACTGAATTCAAAGCAGATTGTAAATATCCAGTCGTTGCGCTAATTACAGAATGGCGTGATGAAGATGGCAATCTTGAAGTTCGTTCTGAAGAGAGCGATCTTGGTGGAACCATGCGTGTTGGCGGTCAACCATGTCATTTGACAGAGGGCAGCCTTGTTCATGGTATGTATGGCGTAGATACTATTATCGAACGCCATCGTCACCGTTATGAAGTGAATAATATGATGCTGAAACGCATCGAAGATGCTGGTCTGAATATTGCAGGCCGCTCTGTGGACAATAAACTGGTTGAGATTATCGAAAATCCAAACCATCCATGGTTTGTGGCTTGCCAGTTCCACCCTGAATTCACATCTACCCCAAGAGATGGTCATCCGTTGTTTGCAGGTTTTGTTAAAGCCGCTGGTAAGTACCAGAAAGGTGAGTTGAAATAAGATACGGGGAAGTCGGCATTTTTAGCTAACTTCCCGAAATTTAACTTGTACTGAGGAAAACCTAATGTCCAAAATTGTTAAAGTGATCGGTCGTGAAATCATTGACTCTCGTGGTAACCCAACTGTTGAAGCTGAAGTACATTTAGAAGGTGGTTTTGTTGGTTTAGCTGCAGCTCCATCAGGTGCATCTACAGGTTCTCGTGAAGCACTGGAACTGCGTGATGGTGATAAATCACGTTTTCTGGGTAAAGGTGTTCTGAAAGCTGTTGCAGCTGTAAACGGTCCAATCGCTCAAGCACTTATCGGTAAAGATGCTAAAGATCAAGCAAATATCGATAAAATCATGATTGACCTGGATGGTACAGAAAACAAATCTAAATTTGGTGCAAACGCAATTCTGGCTGTTTCTTTAGCAAACGCAAAAGCGGCAGCTGCGGCAAAAGGTATGCCTCTGTATGAGCATATTTCTGATCTGAACGGTACTCACGGTCAATATTCTATGCCTCTGCCAATGATGAACATCATCAATGGTGGTGAGCACGCAGATAACAACGTTGATATCCAAGAATTCATGATTCAACCTGTTGGCGCATCGACTCTGAAAGAAGCGGTTCGTATGGGTTCTGAAATCTTCCATCATTTAGCAAAAGTGCTGAAATCTAAAGGCATGAACACTGCCGTTGGTGATGAAGGTGGTTATGCTCCAAACTTAGAATCTAACGCTGCTGCACTGGCTGCTATCAAAGAAGCTGTTGAACAAGCAGGTTATGTTTTAGGTAAAGACGTTACTCTTGCTATGGACTGTGCAGCATCTGAGTTCTACAACAACGAAACAGGTAACTATGAACTGAAAGGCGAAGGCAAAACCTTCACTTCACAAGAGTTCACTCATTACCTAGAAGAGCTGACTAAACAGTACCCAATCGTTTCTATTGAAGATGGTTTAAATGAATCTGACTGGGATGGCTTCGCATACCAAACTAAAGTTCTTGGTGACAAAATCCAACTGGTTGGTGACGACCTGTTTGTAACCAACACTAAGATCTTAAAAGAAGGTATTGATAAAGGCATCGCTAACTCAATTCTGATCAAATTCAACCAAATTGGTTCTCTGACTGAAACGTTAGCTGCGATTAAAATGGCGAAAGATGCTGGCTATACAGCGGTAATCTCTCACCGTTCAGGTGAAACTGAAGATGCAACAATTGCTGATTTAGCAGTTGGTACTGCAGCAGGTCAAATCAAAACAGGTTCTATGAGCCGTTCTGACCGTGTTGCTAAGTACAACCAATTGATCCGCATTGAAGAAGCGTTAGGTAAAAATGCGCCATTCAATGGTCTGAAAGAAGTGAAAGGCCAAGCATAATTTTTAATTTGCTTTAGTCTAATAAACGGGAAGAGAAATCTTCCCGTTTTTTTTTGCATCTAAAATGCTTTGCGAATTATTTAATAAGTATAAAAAATCCAGATTAAGTATATTTAAATATTTTTATTTTTTATGTTACTAATATTAATGACATTTAAAAATTTAATGTCGTTGATAATTAATATGAATATTAAATAAGGATATTATTATGGGAAAGGACAGTCATGATTCATTATTTTCAACAACAAAAATAATAGAGCAGCGAGCGAAAGAAAGTACAACATTAAATAGATTGGTAACAGAAATAAAAACAGAATATAAAAATAATGGAGGATGGAGTGAATCAATAATTAATAAGAAAAAAGCATTAGAAAGTAAAATTACAAGTATTGCCTATTTTCACTACAGCGGTAATCGACCTGATGGTATTGTAGGTTTAACCATTGATGAACAGAAAATATTTTTAAGTGAGTTTAAAAAATTACTTACCGATAAACCAAGTGTTGAAGTTAGAGTCCAAGGTAAAAATGATGATTATTTTTCTAGCTTAGCTGACCATGATTTATTAGATGGTACTTCCTATCGATTTTTACCTAAAGATTATAAAGAACGATATAATAATCATTCAATGCTCATGTCTCGCTTAACAATAAATGTTAAAAAAGAAAATTTTATTTCTTTATCACAAGCATTAATGAAATTGTATGAACATGATCCAAATAAGCGGGTTATGCAGTCAAAAATTATGGGCCCTAAAAACTTAGGAAAATTAACTGATCAAGCGGTTATTTATTTTTCTAATGCAAATTTACAAGATGCGATTGAAGTTAGCCAACAACTGAGAGAATTAATGCCAGAAGATGCTTTTCTTGAGCATGTGCCAATAGGAATGTACCGGGTAGATAAAGGTATTTCTTATTCAGAAACCCTGAAAGGGCAGTCTAGTAGCCACGGAGAGGCTCGTGCGGAGATAATTGCTAAGGCTGTGACTGAATCATTATTAACAGAAAAACCAGTCGATAAATGCCTTGAGGCTCAGCTTAGAATTTATGGTTATGATGTTGAGCATCCTGCATTGCTCGCTCAATCTGTTCGAGAGGCTTACATTGATACTAGTTTAGCTGGCGGTGGGCATCCATCTGAACGTTTACCGAGTAAAAACATAGAAATATTTAAGCAAGATCCTGTTAGCTTCTCCCAGCAATATATTATTAATACGAAAGAGCTCAATGCAATTTTACAGGCTCCAAATGAAGGAAAGGTTATATTCACAAAAGGAAATAGTAATAACTATGTAGTGGAATTTATTGATGACAGTTATGGAGAGGATCAACCATCTTCTATTGAAAGCTATTTTTTAGAGTCAAAAATTAGAAATAAAGAAAGTAAGCAAGTCGAGTATATTGATATTCTAATTAAGAACCCAGATAAAAAATTTTTATTTACAGGATTATTACTTGGCGATTCTGTTGTTGTAACGGAACTTAATTCTGAAACATATCGTGTTTATCGTGATAATAGGCCTGACGCGTCATTGCTATACGATAATGTTGTTATGGCGGTAGATGAGCGAGACTATAATAATAGGGAAAATAATACAACAAAAGCTAGTTTATTTATGCATTATGAAAATGAAAAATGGAATTTAATTTTACAACCTCAAAAAGGAAAGTATTTTGCGATTACTGAAAGTAATGTTGTACAAGTACAACTACCGGGTGATTACTTACTTCCACTCAAACAGCAACGATTTGATATTTATCGGAATAAAATTCATCAAGACTTAAAAGTTGCAGCTAAAAAATTCAATATTACATTTAGTGATATTCCAAATGATGAAGATTTATTTGAAACTCCATCAGAGCAAAATACCTCAGTAAAAACGTGGTTAGATATCGGAGATGAAATTAAACGAAAACTGGATCATCAAATTACAGCTCTTAATCAATCTCGTGAAAAGTTAGAAATTGAATTCTCTCAAACAATAGATAGTGAAAAAAGAACAATATTAAAAAATATGATTGAGATGAATAAAACTATTATTTCATTAAATAAAAAACAATATAGTGAACTATTTCATGATTTGCGTGAAGTAGAATATGGATGGTTATGGCAGAGTGTGAAAGCTAAAAAAGGAATGAATGCTGTCATTAAAATTAATGACTATGATACGAATATCAGTGTTAATGCAAATTATGATTATCATCTAACAGTCAATGAACGCTACGATAATCTCATCTATTTGCATAAAGTCACACGTAATTTACGCTTTAAAAGTGAGTTTAATCTTGGGGCTAAGCAATATTTGGAGGTCACTGTTCCAGGTGTTGATGAAACGATGTCATCCCAACAATTAAAAAAATTGTATATAACAAGTGAGTATAATGCTAAAGAAAGAGGTGCATTATATCGGCTTATTCAAGAAGTTGGCCATTCAGAATACATATCAAAGGTTCTCACTCAAACGGGTAAATTCAGTGAGTTATTTTCTTCGTTAGGCAGCAAGACGAATCGATTGATACCACAAGACTTTTATTTATCCTTGATGAAGGGAGATTCGAGTGGACGTTGCTATCCCCTAGTTCGAGCAATGTCTGTTGCTTTGGCTCGTAATGGGCAAGCAGGGGCAGATATTCTCATTGATAAATTGTATATTGCAGCTGCTGATCCTGAAAGCCGAGATGCTCTGTTATTGCAATCGTCACTAAAAAATCTTCATTCCAATATCAATGCAGTTGAATCTTCTTTTTCCCATGGTGTGATGGAGCTAAAGCAGATACAAACATTGTTAGAAATGAAAGAGGAAACAAAACTATTTGCTCTGAATAGTAAAAAACATGCAATGCTAATTGGAAAGATTATTGTTGATGGTAAAAGTAGTTATTATTTTTATGATCCTAATTTTGGGTTATTTTCTTTTAAGAATAGTAAACGTTTATTTTCCGCACTAAAAACATTCTTTGTTGATAAAAAAATGGCAGATTACTACTCTTCATTTGAGCGAAATAATAAGCCAGCCTTTGAATTAGTTTTCATTAATACAGATGATATGGAAAGCGTTTCTGTAGGTGACCATTTAACCGTCAAGGATTTAAGTCTATTAGAGCCACTATCCATAAAATCAATTAAAGAGAAAGAAATTGATGCAATTATTTATCAGCAAGATGAAATTATTCATGACACAAAATTAAAAACCACACTGGCTATACTTGATGCCGAGTTATGGGGAGAGAGAATTAATGTTGCATCGATAAATCTATCTTCAGAGTACTCCCTTAATGAAAACTGGATCCCTTTATTTTCTTCAGTCGAAGTAATTGAAAATGATCGTTATAAAATAAAATTTATTAATATAAAAGATACGGAAATAACTCGATGGGTTGAAACATCTGATCACACATTTATGCGATTCCATCGCTATTCAATGGAGCAAATGGGTATATTTGGAAAGTATTATCAATTTGAAGAAAATAAAATACGCTTAAGAAACCATGAGGCAAATTCAATCTCTGTAGATGGACTAAATGCAGGTATTGCTATTCAATCACTTATTCAATGGATTGAGGAAAAAAATCTCGATAAATCATCTGTAAGAAGAAATGCGCCAAATTTATTTCTAGCATTAAAAATTCATAGCTATGTCAACTATACCATGATGGCTCATGGTGCTATGAATGATATGATAAAAATAAATCAGATAATAAAGCTAGGGCTTAATAATGAAAGTAATATCTCTGTAAAAGAAATTAGCTGCTTTTTTTCCTCTTTTGCTAAAACTGCAAATGAAGGGTTAACTGTCATATTTAGTGGCGCGTTAGTTGGTTTTGATATATATGAATTAAGTCATGCAGAAAATGACCCCCAACGTATTATTTTTGGTACTCAACTTGCATTTGACTCGGCGGGACTCACATCGGGCGTTACAGGTATTGGGCTTGGTGCAATGGGCAGTGCGACAGCCGCTGCCGCTTTAGGTAGTGCAAGTGTGATAGTTGCCGGGCTAGGGATTGGTTTTGTTGGTCTAGCCCGTAATTTCGCGATTATAGGGGAAGATGCTAAAGCCGTCGGAAGTTATTTTTATGCTTTAGACCAAGCATATAAAGGCAATGGTTATGATTACCTTGCTGATAAAGAAACATTTATTCCAAAATTTGGGGCTGTATTTAATACGATTGACATTAAAAATAATCAGATTCAATTTGATAGCCAATATATCTATCGTACAACTCCTCATTCAGCCGGTGGTGGTCGTAAAAATTATATCTTTTGGGCGGGCAATTTCCCAACGATGGTAAAAGATAAGCAGCAGGCAATAAATATTCGTCGAGGAATTGGCTATCAGGATGCGGTTCATCAAGTCGATTTTCAAAATGCTAAAGCAGTTATGTTACCCGTAATCCCTAAGTCATATATCAAGTATAGCTACAATTTATGGCCAGGCTGTACTTCCCGTAATGATAGTGGCTTTAATGTTATTCGACGTTTAGAGCAAGCGGATAATTTTGATTATGATTTTTATATTTTCCCAAGTGAAAATACAATCACCCAAATTTTTCATGAGTATGTAAATACGCCAATTGATATTATTTTGGATGAGGAAAATAGGGAACTAGTTGTTCCTCAATTAGCCAAAGAATGGTATGGAAAAATTGAGTATAAACTTAAGGGAAATGGTGGGGAATATAAGCTTAATCTTAATCAGGGTATAAAAGTTGTTCTCATGGATGATATTCAAGCGGATAAACCATCAAAATGGATTATTAATTCCAGCCTATTAGCTGATGATACTATTGAAATTAAAAATAATAATTTAATTATCGGTGGTGTAAAAATAGAGATCGATATTACCTGTAAGCAAGAGAAGATATGGGTGATTAATAAGAAAAGTGAAATAAATGAAATTGATATTTCTTCAGCTCAGATAAATATTGTTAGCGAAAATGAAAATCAGTGGAAAGATTCAACAGAGTCCTTGGATTCTCATCTACAACATTATGCAGATAAGCATCAATTGCATGGGCAATATATTGTTATTGATAATCATCAGTATAATGGTAAAAA
Source organism: Providencia sp. PROV210 (assembly GCF_028479445.1). NCBI lineage: Bacteria > Pseudomonadati > Pseudomonadota > Gammaproteobacteria > Enterobacterales > Morganellaceae > Providencia > Providencia sp. PROV210. The sequence goes on along the minus strand of NZ_JAMPNQ010000016.1, from coordinate 227,652 downwards.
TGTAGGAAAAGCATTCTATGATGTTACCAATAAACGCTATATTTTCATTGATACTTTAGATGAAAATAAACAACATGCTATTCTAGGGTTTATTTCAAAAAGCGAAGCCTACTTTTATCTCCCTACGCAAAAATCCATCTGGAAAGTGGATATTGCGAGTGGATCTCTTGTCACAGAATACCAATTAAATCATGACATTGATCGTGCTTTTGAAATTATGCAGATATGGGGAGGGGGTGAGGATCTCTATTTTTCATGCCGCTATAATGACTCAAATGAGGTCGCTCATTTCCGACTGGGTCAAGATAATATTGAGATATTGAGCTTAAATGCGGAACATCAGCGATTAATAGAATTGGCTAAAACAGATCCCAAACTGACTCAAAGCACTGTACGAGACATTTTACATGACTACATGATCAGTGGCGTGAAAAAGGAAAATAACCATACTAATCAAATTGATTCCAGAGCATCGGAGCTGTTGACTCTCTATGGTGTAGATCATAATCAAGTCGAACATCGTTATTGGCTAAGACGCTTAGACAATCTGTTAATAAAGCCCAACCTGTCACCTTCACTGGGTCATGGGGAAATATCGCTAAATCCTAAAATGGTACAGAGTCACTGGTCTATCCCTCATGACCTAGCTCTGATTGGAAATATATTTGACTCTACTGGAAACGAAGTTTTCTATTTCTATAGTGCAAAAAATAAAGAACTCTATCGGCAGGTTGGTCCTGGTCAGAATGTCTTGGATGCAACGAAACCCACAGCATGGTATATGAATATGCCATTTATAGAGAATGTAATTTTCTGGAAAGGTAGTTTATTTGTCGTTAATGTCGATGGTGTTATAGGCCAAATTAATGCCCAAGGTGAATTTCATCCGGTGGGATTGAATGAAAAGTGGTTTACAGAAAATCCTATTTGGTGGAGCAAATTGCAGGATTATTATTGCTGTAAAACGATCGCTTTATTGGGAATTAGGGACTCTTCAGGTCAGCAACTCATACCCGCCTGGTATGACAATGGAAAAATCATTGTTGCGTCTAGTTTATCCACTGAAAATAATCTGCAATTCTTAGGGGTAGATGCTGAAAATATGGGGGGATTGATCTTTGATACAGTGAATAAAAAACTGTATCGGCAATCAGCCATAAGTGAAATAGAATTAAACTCAGCTTTTGGTCAAGATCGGTTGCTTCTTTCCTCGACTGCGCTACCGGAGGCTGTAGATCTTTATCCAAATCTACAATTTAAGAACGTTAAGAACATAGGGCACGGTCTGTTGCTATCTGCTGAAAGTGGTGAAATTTTATATGTCGATATGCTTGAAAAGGAGAATGGAGAAAATCGTTCTCATATTGGTTCTTCGTTGATCATTCGAGGTGGCAAAGAGAATGATACTTTGGTTCCATCGATAATCAAAAATGTTAAACAAATCGTGTTAAATGCTGGTGATGGCCAAGATACGTATTCGATTTCACAAGATACTTGGCAACATTATCAAGCCATCATTATTGATAATAATGCTAATGACTTATTAGTTGATACCTTGATGCTACCGATTGAAAATTTAGATTCGTTGGTGGTTACTCGATATGATGATGACCTATTGGTAATCGATAATGAACAAAATACGGTGCTTATTTTACGCCAAGTTTTTGGTGTAGAAAAACAATCCCATCGGCACTTAAAGCTGCATTTTATCAATCATCCAAATAGCATTTCGATTGAGCAATTTATTGATCGCTATACTTCAGTTAGCGAGATAAAGCCTACGCAATACATTTATAATCATCAAAATATCGAGAGTGATAGTCATATGCGATTAATATCGGAGCACATGGCTGCGCTTGATAGCCGAGATTCATTAACTATGCCAAGAATGGATACCCATCTTGTACCAAATATGATGTTAGGCAACAACGCATCAAACCAAAATTTCACAAGGTAATTCATAAAAATGTAATCCAGCTTGAGTTTCATGGTCAAGCTGGATTGTAGGTCACAAAATCAAAATTGTACTATTTATGATAACTATCAAGTTGTTATATATTTTTAGTGGGAATGATTTATAGAGAAAATAAACGGGCTGTGACTTTATTAACTTATGAATTAAGTGATTAAATAACCTATTTTGTGAATCTATAGATAGATTTTTGATTATTTCACTATAAAACAGGTAAATTGCGGGGCACAGATCGCAATTTTGGACTATCCACATTTTCATCCCATTAAATTAACTCTATATTTTACTCCTTGTAAAAAACCATTAACAAAAAACAACTCAAATATTTATTTTTGCTTCCGAGCTATGGAGTTAACATGGATGCTTCCGAATCTTTGACACCAGCAGTTTCGCCAACCCCACCGAACAAGCGTGGTTGGATAATCTTAGCTGTTGATATTGTACTGCTTATTTTACTGTTGAAATTTTTGCCTTTTGATGACAAAGCAAATGCAGGGCTGGCTTTAATGGTCTTTGTTGGTGTTCTTTGGCTGACTGAGGCGATCCACGTAACGATTACTGCACTTTGTATTCCTTTACTCGCCGTGGGTCTTGGATTGATGGGAACGGGTGATGCATTAAAAGCATTTGCTAACCCAATTATCTTTTTATTTTTTGGTGGCTTTGCGTTAGCAACAGCTTTGCATATTCAAGGTCTGGATAGGCTGATTGCTAATCGCTTGTTAATGGCTGCACGTGGGCGCCTTTCTGTTGCTGTATTATTACTGTTTGGGGTAACTGCAGGGTTATCCATGTGGATCAGTAACACAGCAACAGCTGCTATGATGTTACCGTTAGTATTAGGGATTTTATCTAACTTAGATGTTCGTCATGAACGAAATACTTTTGTATTCGTCTTATTAGGTGTGGCATACAGTGCGAGCATTGGCGGATTGGGTACTATTGTGGGTAGCCCACCAAATGCGATAGCGGCATCTGCTCTTGGTTTAGACTTTTTATCTTGGATGAAATACGGTATTCCTATCATGGTGGTATTGCTGCCAATGATGTTTGTCCTGATGTATATGATGTTGCGTCCAAATTTAAAGCATCGTTTTGACATTGAGCTAGAAGAAGTTAAATGGAATGGTAAACGTATTACTGCCATGGTTATCTTCTTATTAGCTGTTATTTGCTGGATCACGAGTACATTTATCAGTAGTGCGCTAGGTGGAGTGAAAGACTTAGATACCATTATTGCTCTTAGCGCCGCCGTGTTGATTGCTATCACAGGTGTTGCTAGTTGGTCTCAAATTCAGAAAAACACTGAGTGGGGCGTCTTAATGCTGTTTGGTGGAGGTTTAACCTTGAGTGCAATTTTAAGCACGTCAGGGGCAAGTAAAATCATGGCTGACTGGATGCAAATGACATTTGGTCAAAGCCATTGGTTTGTGATTATTCTTGCAGTGACAACCTTTATTATTATTCTGACCGAGTTCACAAGTAACACGGCAAGTGCGGCGCTGTTAGTTCCAATCTTCGCTACCGTGGCTGAAGCATTAGGTATGCCAGTTATGGCATTAACCATGATTATTGGTATCGGTGCCTCTTGTGCCTTCATGCTGCCAGTTGCAACACCGCCAAACGCTATTGTATTTGGCTCTGGTTATATTCGACAAATTGAGATGGTACGAGTTGGTGCAGTACTGAACGTTGCTTGTATCATTGTCATTTCTCTGTTTGCTTGGTTCTTCTGGATTTAATTGAATCGATAGATTCTAAAAGTATGATAACGGCCCCAAAGAATGGGGCCGTTTTTTTATGCGCTGAGTATGGTGCTGTCTGCTGACATTAAAACATAATGTTTGGGAATGATAAGGATTAAGGTATTAAGAAAGGTCAATTCCAGTGGCCAGTAAAAACATAAAAATAATGTAAGCACTGAAGAAAACATAAGGCGATATTAATAGTAAGGATAAGGCAAAAAATCCGATTTTTAACCAACGATAATTTGAAACGGAAGATAACCACAGTGCCAATAACATCATCAAGGCAATAGTGCTAAATCCGAGCCTCCCTATCAACCAAGAAACCACCGTAATTAATCCCAATAATGATGCTCCTTTTTATCCGTACTAACGTTGTTTTATGATAGTGACCTGTAGATGACTTTCTTCACCATTCATGCAAAAAAAAGGTCACTTCATTTGAAGTGACCTTTAATGAGTACTAAGTAAATTTAGTGAGCTGCGGGTGGCTGACTGTGTTCTGCGTTATCAATTTTCTTATCAAAGCGGCGACGGATCACCACAAAGAATACCGGAACGAAGAAGATAGCCAGGGATGTTGCTGCGAACATACCACCAAGTACACCAGTACCTACTGAGTTCTGCGCTGCAGAACCAGCACCATTACTGAATACCAGAGGGATAACACCCAGCATGAAGGCTAATGATGTCATCAGGATTGGTCTGAGACGCATTTTTACTGCATCCAGAGTAGCTTCAATCAATCCTTTTCCTTCTTTCTCCATCAAGTCTTTGGCGAATTCAACAATCAATATTGCGTTCTTCGCCGACAAACCAATGGTTGTTAATAGACCCACCTTGAAGTAAACGTCGTTATCTAAGCCTCGAACAGAGGTAAAGAGTAACGCACCGATGACACCAAGAGGAACCACTAACATAACTGAGAATGGTACCGACCAGCTTTCATATAGAGCTGCCAGACACAGGAATACAACAATCAGTGAGATAGCATACAGAGCAGGGGCCTGGTTTCCAGACAGACGCTCTTGGTATGACATTCCTGTCCACTCATAACCAATACCTTCCGGCAGGTTTTCTGTGGTCAGTTTTTCCATCATCAGCATCGCTGCACCGGTACTTTGACCTTCAGTAGCTTGACCTTGAATGTTCATTGCTGGAACACCGTTATAACGTTCTAAACGTGGTGAACCGAATTTCCATGGATCTTTGGACTCGTCTAAGAATGCAGAGAACGGGACCATTTTACCTTGGTTATTACGAACATACAGGCTGCTAATATCTGACGGTAACATACGGCTTTCCGCGTCACCTTGTACGTAAACTTTCTTCACACGACCACGGTCGATAAAGTCGTTTACATAGGTTCCACCAAACACCGAGCTCAGGGTTGCGTTGATATCACTAATTGCGACACCTTGAGCCTGTGCTTTTTGCTGGTCAATATAGATACGATATTGTGAAGTATCATCTTGACCGTTAGGGCGTACACCTTGCAGAATTTCAGGGTGTTTAGCTGCCAGTCCAAGTAACTGATTACGTGCTTCCATCAGTTTTTCATGACCTAAGCCGCCTTTATCAACCAATTCGAAGTCGAATCCGTTTGATGTACCTAATTCTACAATGGCTGGTAAGTTGAAGGCATAAATGAAGGCACCTTGCTTTTTCGATAATGCTGCGTTTGCGCGAGCAACGATAGCATCAACATGGTTTTCATCACCTTTACGCTCATCCCAGTTTTTCAGAACGACGAACGCTAGACCCATGTTTTGGCCTGCACCAGCAAAGCTAAAGCCACCAACTGTAAACACTGATTCAACGTTTTTACCTTCATCTTTTCTGAAGTAATCACTCACTTCATCCAAGATGACTTGGGTTTGTTCTTGTGTTGATCCTGGTGGTAACTGAACCATTGACAGGAATACACCTTGGTCTTCCGCAGGTAAGAATGAGGATGGTAGCTTCACGAACATAAACGCCATGCCGGCAACCAGCAGGAGGTAAATGACCAAGTAGCGACCTGTCCCATTCAACATACGGCTTACGCTGTCTGTATAATGGTGAGCTTGTTTCTCAAATGTACGGTTAAACCATCCAAAGAACCCTTTTGTCGAGCCATGACTGCCTTTTTCAATTGGCTTCAGGATCGTCGCACAGAGTGCAGGGGTCAGGATCATCGCCACCAATACCGATAACAGCATTGATGAAACAATCGTGATTGAGAACTGACGGTAAATCGCCCCTGTTGAACCACCGAAGAAGGCCATAGGGATAAATACCGCGGACAATACCATCGCAATACCAACCAGAGCACCTTGGATTTGTTCCATAGATTTCTTAGTTGCTTCTTTTGGTGGTAAGCCTTCTTCTTGCATCACACGTTCAACGTTTTCGACAACAACGATGGCGTCATCCACCAGTAGACCGATGGCGAGGACCATGGCGAACATGGTCAAGGTGTTAATCGAATAACCAAACGCTGACAAGATAGCAAATGTCCCTAATAGGACAACTGGAACGGCAATGGTTGGGATCAGTGTGGCACGAATGTTCTGTAAGAACAGATACATAACTACAACAACCAACATGATTGCTTCAACCAGCGTTTTAACTACCTCGTTAATCGAAATTTTAACGAATGGTGTCGTATCGTATGGATAAACGACTTCTAACCCATCAGGGAAGAAGGGTTCCATATCAGCTAATGCAGCACGAACGTTATTTGCTGTATCCAGTGCGTTAGCACCTGTTGCGAGTTTAATACCGATACCCGCCGCTGGCATACCATTAAAACGTGCAATCGTACTGTAGTTTTCAGCACCTAACTGAACGGTAGCGACATCTTTCAGGCGAACTTGAGAACCATCTTGGTTCACTCGCAGTAAGATATTGGAAAACTCTTCTACATTACTTAAACGGGTTTGAGCAATGATTGACACGTTCAAACGCTGACCGCCAACCGGAGGAGTTCCCCCTAATTGACCGGCAGCAACTTGGTTGTTTTGTACACGAATAGCATTAATGACATCCGAAGTTGCCATATTGTACTTAACCAGTTGCTCTGGTTTTAACCAAATACGCATTGCATATTGGGTACCAAACAGCTGAGTCTCACCGACACCATTTACACGGCTAAGAGGATCCTTAATATTCGAACCTACATAGTCGGCAATGTCGTATTGACCCATTGAGCCGTCTTTGGATATGAAGCCTGCAACCATTAGGAATGAGCTACTTGACTTATCGACACTGATACCTTGTTGCTGTACTTCTTGAGGTAAAAGTGGCATAGCCAATTGCAGCTTATTCTGTACCTGTACTTGGGCGATATCGCCATCAGTACCCGCTTCAAAGGTTAGCGTAATGCTTGCTGAACCTGATGAATCACTGGTTGATGACATATACACCAAATTATCGATACCGTTCATATTCTGTTCGATAACTTGGGTCACCGTATTTTGTACCGTCGATGCATCCGCACCTGGGTAGTTAGCTGAAATAGAAACAGCCGGCGGTGCAATCGTCGGGTACTGAGCTACAGGTAACTTGATAATTGCCAGCAGACCTGCAAGCATGGTGATAATCGCAATTACCCATGCAAAAATTGGTCTATCTATAAAAAACCTAGGCATTAATCAATAGCTCCCTTATTTAGACTGTTGTTCAGGTTTAGCCTGAGTGTCTACAATGGATTGGGTTTCTAAGTTTGCTTGCTTCGGAACAACAACCATTCCTGGTTTGATTTTCTGTAAGCCAAGTACAATGACGCGATCGCCATCTTTTAAGCCTTCAGTCACTAACCATTTATTGCCAATTGCTTGTCCAGCTTTAACTTTTCGAACTTCAACTTTGTTTTCTGCACCCACAACCATAACTTGTGCATCACCTTGAGGTGTACGCGCTAAGCCTTGTTGAGGAACCAGAATTGCATCTTGTTTAACACCATCTTCTAAGATAGCGCGCACAAACATACCCGGCATCAATTCTTTGTTAGGGTTAGGGAACACTGCACGCATAGTGATAGAACCAGTGGTTTCATCAACAGTGACGTCAGAGAATTCTAATTGACCCGACTGAGCGTACTCTTGACCATTGTTAATCACTAAGCTAACAGGAGCTTTGCCAGGCTCTTTTTGCAGAGCACCATTTTCAATTTCAGCTTTTAAACGTAAGAAATCTTCACTCGACTGAGTGACATCTACGTAGATAGGATCTAACTGCTGAACTCGCATCAGTTCAGTGGCTTGACCTGCAGAAACTAGCGCACCCTCAGTCACATTTGACTTACTTGTGCGACCACTAATTGGTGAAGTCACTTTAGTGTAGTCAAGGTTGATACGAGCGCTTTCAACAGCTGCTTCTGCCGCTTTTACTGCTGCAAGTGATTGTGCGTAGGTTGAATTCGCTTGGTCGTATTCTTGTTGGCTAATGTAGTTAGTACCAAGTAGTGGTTTATAACGTTTAACCGTTAATGCGGCGAGATTAGCATTTGCTTGCGCTTTTGCTAATTCTGCTTTAGCACTGTTATAGGTAGCTTGGAATGGAGCCGGGTCGATTTGGTATAAGGATACACCGGCCTCAACATCAGTACCTTCTTTATAGTTACGTTTAAGGATGATACCACTTACTTGTGGGCGAACTTCCGCAATACGGAATGCAGATGTACGACCTGGTAGTTCGGTCTTTATAGTCAGAGGTTCAGCTTTAAGCGTAACAATTCCTACATCAGGCGCCGGGCGTTCACCGCCACCTTTCTGTTCTTCGTTACAACCAGATAACGCTAAGCCGCCTGACAGAACCAACAGAGCCAGAGGTAACACCCCTCTGTTTATTCGCATAAGTTAACCTCAATTAATCGATATGAGTTCAAAACAAAAATAGGAAAAATAGCAAAAAATATGAATTATCACTATGCTATAGTACAAACATACACTAATGTATGTAAATCAGCTTTCGATAAAAACGGGTCACAATGGCACGAAAAACTAAACAACAGGCTGAAGAAACCCGTCAGGAAATATTAGATGCCGCTATCAAAACGTTTTCTGAGAGAGGTGTTTCAGCCACATCATTAGCCGATATAGCAAAAGCCGCGGGAGTGACCCGAGGGGCTATATACTGGCATTTTAAAAATAAAGTGGATCTCTTCCATCAAGCCTGTGAGTTTAGCGACAATCAAATTACTCAGGCTGAAGATTATTATCGTTCGAAATATACCAATGATCCACTTTTAATACTAAGAGAATTGTTAATTTATATTCTCACTGATTTCATTAGTATCCCCAAAAACCGCGCATTGATGGAAATCTTTTTCTTAAAATGTGAATTAGTAGGGGAAATGGCATCTGTCGTGGATTTTAAACGTGAAAACTATATGGCAATCCAGCAGCGCATTGTCAAAAATCTTCACGATTGTGTGGCCGCTGGGCAACTCCCTGAGAACTTAGATGTAGAATGCAGTGCGATAATGATCCGTGCATTGATGTCTGGCTTACTCGAAAACTGGTTATTACAGCCAGAGAGTTTTATGATAGGGACACATACAACGACGTTAGTTGATACTCTATTAGAGACACTCAAAAATAGTACGTCATTAAGAGTGTTATCAACGCATAACGATTAATCGGAGAAAGCCATGTCATCCATCCTGATCATTGCGAACGGTGCCCCTTATGGGAGTGAAATGTTATTTAACTCCCTACGCCTAGCTATCACGTTAAAAGAGCAACATCCCCAAACCTCATTAAAAATCTTCTTAATGTCCGATTCAGTCACTGCGGGATTAACAGCTCAAAAACCAAAAGAAGGTTATAATCTTCAGCAGATGCTTGAGATTTTAACCGCTCAAAATGTCCCCGTTAAATTGTGCAAAACTTGCACCGATGCTCGCGGTATCAGTGAATTACCATTAATTGATGGTGTTGAGATTGGTACTCTTGTCGACTTAGCAGCTTGGACGTTAGAAGCAGATAAAGTATTAACATTCTAAGTCGAAGATTAAGCTGCGGTTCTTTTTGAATTGCAGCTTAGTGTTGTATAAATGTAGGATTTTAAATATATCTCATGAGCTTACTGATGCAATTTAGAAAAATGCGGTCATATTCTGTCAGACTATTTCTGGTGTTTGTTATTACCCTTTTTTCTTTCCATGTCATTGCCGCACCAACAAATAACCTCCCAACTAAAAATGAGCTCAAAACTGAACTCAATTCATTAAATAAAAAAAGTAGTGCGGGGCAGGAAGATAAATTAACGATTGCAGATCTAGAGAAATCATTAAATTTTTATGATGAGCTAGATAAAATTGAGCAGCGTTCAGATGAACTGCAAAAAAAACTTAGCCATGCTGATGAAGAATCAAGAAAGGCAATTCAAGGTTTATCGCAGATAAAAAATCAAAGTGAAAATCCTGACATTAACTTTGACCATCAAATTGAAAATAGCAGTTTGCAGCAATTAGAAGCTCTGCTGGCAACTTACCTAGAAAATCTACAATCCGAACAAAATGATTTAGCGACCTATAATAGCCAACTGATTGGCTTACAGACTCAGCCCGAACGCGCTCAGGCGATGATGCTAGATAACGCGAATCGGTTACAAGAGATCCGTAATGAGCTCAATACAACCATAACGGGCGCGAGCAAATTACGGCCCTCTCAAGTGAATATGCTGCAAATAGAGCAATATTTATTGCAGCAACAAAATGAATATCAAAAACGAGTATTACAGGCGAATACCCAGTTACAAGATGTACTGCAAAAACAGCGAGACTATACCGCTGCTTATATTGAGCAATTAGATAATCATATTCAGCGTATTCAGGGGGCTATTAGTAAGGAGCGCCTAAAAGATTCACAATCCACTGTCCGAGAAGCTCAAAATTCCTCGACTAATGATGTTGCTGTACAGCAGAATCCTATTCTTCAAAAAGAGATTGAAATTAACAATCAGCTCAGTAATCGCCTGATTGAAGTAACACAAGATGGCAATCGGATGGTGCAAAATGGTATCCGTGTAAAAACCTGGTTAGAGCGAGCCACCCAGTCTGAGCGCAACTTAAAAGAGCAAATTAATGTATTACGAGGTAGCTTATTGTTATCTCGAATTTTATTTCAACAACAAATCGATTTACCTCCTGATATCTTAACGAAAAACTTACCGGTCATTATTGCTGACTTGCGTTTGGAACAATTTGATATCAATCAGCAGCGTGATGCGTTATATCAAACCAACGATTACATTAATAATCTAGAGCACCAGCAAGCAGTAAAAGTTGGAGAGCAAGACAGTGCTGTTTTATTCACCTCCGATGATAAGAGCGCATTAGTCAAAATTTTGGATGTGCGTCGTGAGCTGCTGGATGAGCTCAATTTGCAGCTTGGTGGACAAATATCCCAAGCAATTAATTTACAGCTCGATCAAAATCAGTTACTGAGTGTAGTGGGGTCTTTAGAGCATACGTTGGCACAGCAAATATTTTGGGTAAACAGTAACAAACCCATGGATATTGAGTGGCTAAAAGCGTTCCCCGAAGCCGCTGCCAATCAGCTGACACATGTGGATTTTGATTTTTCACTCTCTAGTCTGAAAAAAGGCTTTATAAATTCGTTACCTGTTACTATCCCACTGTTACTTGCTGCACTGATTTTCATCTGGTTTAACCGAAAAATCAGTTTACGTTTGCAAGCGATCAATCAAAGTTTATCAAGTTTAAGGCACGACAGTGTTTTAAATACGCCATTAGCGCTGCTCTTGACGTTATTGCAAACTATACCAATCTCTTTAGTCGTGATAGCTATTGGTTACTGGTTCTTAAAAACTGGTAACTTACAAGGGGAGTTTGTTTGGGCTTATTGCTTACAACTCGCTATTTTCTGGGCGCTATTTGAGCTAACGTTCCGGGTTCTGAAGCCCGATGGAATTGCAGAAAAACACTTCAATATTGAACATTCTTATGCGCAAAAAATGCGTCGTAGAATGATTCGATTATCAATCCCATTGCTGCCATTAATCTTCTTCTCGACTTATGGGATGAGTAATCCAATGAAAGTGTCAGAGGATGTTATTGGTCAATTGGTGGTGTCGATTAGTTTATTGTTATTGTGCATTTTCACGATCCCATTTTGTAAGCAAGTCTGGCAAGAAAGTGGTAGTCATTTAACACGCTCTATTTTGATTACATTACTGACATTCTCACCACTGATTCTCATTGGATTAATGATTGCAGGGTATTATTACACCACGTTACGATTAGCTAACCGATGGTTAGATAGCCTGTATTTATTAGTGCTATGGTATATCACGTATAACGCATGCTTGCGTGGATTGAGCCTTGGGGCAAGGAAATTGGCGTATAAGCGAGCGCTTGAACGTCGAGCTATGTTGAAGCAAGAAGAGACGGAAAATGAACCAATCAAAGAGCCGCCAATGACGATTGAGCTGATTAGTCAGCAGTCATTGCGCTTAACGACGATGGTGCTATTTATTATTTTCGCCCTTGGTTTCTACGCGATTTGGTCAGATTTTATCACAATCTTTTCATTTTTAGACAGTGTAGAACTGTGGAGCTACGGAACAACCTCTGCGGAAGGCACCAATGTTGTCCGGTTTGTGACTTTAGCCAACCTTATCTTAGCAGTGGTGATTATTGTAGTGGCTTGGATCATGACGCGAAACTTACCCGGGTTATTGGAAGTTTTAGTGCTATCACGCTTGAAACTGCGCCAAGGGTCGACCTATGCCATCACCACGATACTGACTTATATTATTGTGAGTATTGGTGCGATATCCTCTCTTGGAATGATTGGCGTGACATGGAATCAATTGCAATGGTTAGCCGCAGCCCTAACCGTTGGTCTGGGTTTTGGTTTACAGGAAATTTTCGCTAACTTCGTTTCGGGGATCATTTTACTGTTTGAAAGACCGATTCGAATCGGTGATACGGTCACAATTGGGACGTATTCAGGAACGATTAGTAAAATCCGCATTCGTGCAACTACCATTGTGGACTTCGATCGCAAAGAGGTGATCATCCCGAACAAGGCATTTGTGACTGAAAGGTTGATCAACTGGTCTCTATCCGACACCGTGACTCGTATTACGGTATCTATCGGGGTGGCATACGGATCCGATCTGGATAAGGTCAAGCGGGTGTTGCTGCAAGCAGCGACATCAAACAGTAAAGTGATGGCAGAACCTGCACCCGGTGTGTATTTCTTAAGTTTTGGTGCGAGTACGTTAGATCACGAGCTGCGTTTCTATGTTCGTCAAATTGGTGATCGTGCAGTGACTAGTGATGAAGTGAATCGTGAGATTGATAGACTTTGCCGCGAAAACGATATCAATATTGCATTTAATCAGCTTGAAGTTCATCTGCACAATAGTCAAGGGGATGAAGTGCAGGAAGTTAAACGCATAGCAAAAGATGGCCAAGATAAAACTGAGGGTTAAAAGACATCAATCTTCACTGTGGCAGGCTGCTTCGGCAGCTTGCTTATTTAAATAATCGTGCTTAACGATATCTAAGGCTTTTAATACCACATCCGTTTCGACGTCTGATGACTCCAGCAGATAAATAAGGTCGACAGCGAGTTGGATCTCTATCGGGGCATTTTCCAGTGTTCCCATGGGGACTCCTATCTTTATTCTAAAAATTGATTTTCTTGATGTTCAATGGCTTTTTCAATGCGCAAAAGTGCTTGTCGGCAACGATATAAACGACCCGCTAAAACCGCTAATTCCTTTTGACACTGATGCTGTAAATGGTGGTCAGTTAAACCACTTAAATAGAGCTCTTTTTCACTTACCATTGATTGTAAGCGTCGCTCGTAATCTTGATGTTGTGATAAACGTTCATATAAATCAACCTGTTCCTTTTTTGCACGGAATGAAGATTCTTTTTCGCGTAAGGATTGGGTAGATAGCTCCCGAGAGATTGCTTGCATCTGATGAACAATTTTTTCAGTTAGAAAGTTAACTTGCTGAGTGTGTTTGAGAGTGACACTATGGCACAGTTGCTGATAAAGGTTATTAAGCTCTTTTTGGCAATCACCGAGTCGAGTCGACTTATGGCTGAATAGTTGCATATCAAACCGAGAGTGTGAAAACTCCTGATCCTTTATCGGAGTCACTCGCGCCTCTAATTCATCGATCTGCTTTTTTAAAGCCTCTAAGAGAGCCTGTGTTTTCATTTTTTATTCTCAATAAATGTGAAAAGTGGCGGAATATTGATATCCAGCAATAAAACTTAGCGCAAAAAGGCGGCTTCTTATTGCATTTTTATGGTAGTTTGCATAGATTCTACCCTTTCGTATTTACTTACTACATTATTGGTTTTTATTATGACCGCTAAAGAGCAACAACTGCAATTGATTAAAGAGAGTATCGCATCTATCCCTGACTATCCGAAGGAAGGTGTTTTATTTCGCGATATTACCACACTGCTAAATGAACCTGCCGCTTATCAAGCGACGATTGATATGCTGGTTGAACATTACAAAGACAAAGGTGTGACGAAAATTGTCGGTACTGAAGCCCGCGGTTTCCTATTTGGCGCTCCTGTTGCTTTACGCCTCGGTATTGGCTTTGTTCCAGTGCGTAAAAAAGGTAAATTACCGCGTGAAGTGTTAAGTATGACCTACGATTTGGAATACGGCACTGACACACTGGAAATTCACAAAGACAGTATTGCGCCAAAAGACAATGTACTTGTGGTTGATGATTTACTGGCGACAGGTGGTACTGTTGAAGCAACGGTGAAAATGATCAAACAGTTAGGCGCCAAAGTTGTTGATGCTGCATTTGTTATCGGCCTACCTGATTTAGGTGGCGTTGAGCGCTTAGAAAAACAAGGCGTCACTTCCTACTGTTTAGTTGAGTTTCCCGGCCACTAATCTGATTTGCACTCACACTCTCTTTACTATTTTTACTACAGTCTCGCCGTAAAGGTTGAGGCTGTGGTAGCATGGTACTATTATTAGATCTATCAATGTACCATGTTTAATTACAGTGGAATCCATGAGCTATCAGGTACTTGCCCGTAAGTGGCGCCCCCAAAAATTTTCGGACGTTGTTGGTCAGCAGCATGTTCTGACTGCACTTGCCAATGGGCTTGAGCACCAACGGCTTCATCACGCTTATCTATTTTCTGGCACTCGCGGTGTTGGAAAAACGACGATCGCCCGCTTATTTGCGAAAGGCTTAAATTGCGAAAACGGCATTACAGCGACGCCTTGCGGAAAGTGTGCCAATTGCTTGGAAATTGAACAAGGTCGTTTTGTTGACCTGATTGAGATTGACGCCGCCTCACGAACCAAAGTTGAAGATACTCGCGATCTACTGGATAACGTCCAGTACGCACCTGCTCGCGGACGTTTCAAAGTTTACTTGATTGACGAAGTACACATGTTATCTCGACATAGCTTCAATGCGCTGTTGAAAACTCTTGAAGAGCCACCAGAACATGTGAAATTTTTACTTGCTACAACGGATCCGCAAAAACTTCCTGTTACGATTTTATCTCGTTGCCTACAATTCCATTTAAAAGCATTAGATGTTGATCAAATCAGTGAACAGCTGGAATTGATCCTGAATGCAGAAAATATTGAGCATGATACTCGTGGCCGCCAACTCATTGCCCGTGCTGCCGATGGCAGCTTACGTGATGCGTTAAGTTTAACGGACCAAGCGATTGCAATGGGGCAGGGAACGGTTACTGCAGAAATCGTGAGCCAGATGCTGGGCACCTTAGATGATGAGCAGCCGTTGGCGATTATTGAAGCATTAGTTCGTGCGGATGGCTTAGCTGTAATGGCTCAGGTTGAACAGGCAGCTTCTCGTGGGGCTGATTGGGAAAACCTCTTGGTTGAAATTTTAGCCCAGCTTCACCGTATCGCTATGATCCAGCTACTTCCTCCAGAAAAAGAGACCGACCCGTCATCAACGCAAGGTCGATTGAGGCAAGTCGCAAGAATTATTTCTCCTGCAGATCTGCAACTGTTTTACCAAACATTGTTGGTAGGACGAAAAGAGCTGGCATTTGCACCGGAAAGGCGTATGGGCGTGGAGATGGCATTATTACGTGCCTTAGCCTTCCACCCCAAAAATATTATTGAAGAAATTGAGCTGCCGCCGAAATTAGTTGCAAGTGATTCAGTACCTTCATTTCAGTCAGAATCAGTTCCCGTAACGGTAAAACGTCAAGTTCCACCGCCAGTGAGCGCTGAAAATTTGCCAGAAAATAGCCCGACCTTGCAGTTATTAAAAGCGAGGCAGGCGCTACAAGCACCACAAAGTGAGGATCCGAGTCCAAAAAAGACTAATCCGGTGACGTCCGAAAGGGCTAAGCCGGCGGCATCAGCATTGGAAAGGCTGGCCGCGGTGACCAGCAAGCATCAGCAAAATATGCTGAATAAGGCAACACAAAGCACTAAGCCAACTAAACCAAAACCGTATCAATGGCGACCTCAGAACGGAGAGGTGCTAGACGTAAAAGATGCCGTTACCACGCCAGCTGAAATTAAAGAGGCGCTGGAATACGAAAAAACCCCTGAATTAGCAGCAAAAATTGTTGAAGAAGGTCGTGTTAGAGATAGTTGGTCCGGTGAAATAGCACAATTAAATATTCCAAAGCTAGTTGAACAATTGGCTTTGAATTCATATAAAGAAGAGTTAAGTGAGTCGCAAATCGTTTTACACTTACGCTCATCTCAGCGCCATCTTGATAAACCCAATGCGCACCAAGTATTGCAAGATGCATTGAGTCAACATTATGGTCGCCCTGTTGAACTGAATGTCGTTCAAGATGATAATACTGCGGTAAAAACACCGCTGGAATGGCGTCAGGCGATTTATGAAGAAAAACTGGCGCAAGCTCGTCAGTCTATTATTGCGGATAAAACGATTCAAAAATTGCAGTCAATGTTTGATGCGCAGTTGGATGAAGAGAGTATTCGCCCCGTTTAACGCTACAGTCTAGCTAATTAAGCTGTAGCCTCAGTTGTGAGAGAAAAATATGTTTGGTAAAGGTGGATTGGGTAACCTGATGAAACAGGCCCAGCAAATGCAAGATAAAATGCAAAAAGTTCAGGAAGAAATCGCTCAACTCGAAGCTACAGGTGAATCTGGAGCAGGTTTAGTGAAAGTGACTATTAATGGTTCACATAACTGCCGTCGTGTTGAAATCGACCCTAGCCTGTTAGAAGATGATAAAGATATGCTGGAAGACTTGATTGCTGCGGCATTCAACGATGCAGCACGTCGCATTGAAGAGACTCAAAAAGAAAAAATGGCTAGCGTATCAAGCGGTATGCAGTTACCACCAGGCTTTAAGATGCCATTCTAATGCAAACGAGTCCGCTTCTTGAATCATTAATGGAAGCTCTGCGCTGCCTCCCCGGTGTGGGACCCAAGTCAGCGCAGCGAATGGCTTTTCATCTTTTACAACGCGACCGCAGTGGCGGAATGCGTTTGGCTCAGTCGCTGACTCGTGCAATGTCCGAAATCGGGCATTGCAGCGATTGTCGGACATTCACAGAACAAGATATTTGCAATATCTGCGATAACCCTCGTCGCCAGCAAAATGGGCTGATCTGTGTCGTAGAAAGCCCTGCCGATATCTATGCAATAGAACAAACTGGTCAATTTTCAGGTCGATATTTTGTTCTCATGGGGCATTTATCGCCATTAGATGGTATTGGTCCAATGGATATTGGGTTGGATAGGCTGGAAGAAAGATTGTCATCTGAAACCATTACGGAAGTCATTTTGGCGACTAACCCGACAGTCGAAGGGGAAGCGACCGCAAACTATATTGGGCAGATGTGTGCGCAGTATGGGGTTGTGGCGAGTAGGATTGCCCATGGGGTGCCTGTCGGCGGGGAGTTGGAGATGGTTGACGGAACTACACTTTCTCACTCGTTGGCGGGGCGCCAACGGCTCTAAAGTCCTCGTCATACTTTGCGCCGTAGCGTTGTTGTCTTCATGCATCAACCCTAGTCACATACTTTTGTATGCTCCCAGGGATTAATGCATTCGACGCCTAGCTACGGCACAAATTATTTAGAGGATGATAGTGGGAGTGGTCTTTTAAAGGTAAAAGCAAAAAAACAAAAACATCGTAGTCTTCTGTAATTTCCTTTCATTCATATTAATTTGGCGGCTAATTTGTGGTTAGTGGTTGAATTCTATTTTTTTGTCCCCAGATTAGTTTCCATCGATAAGTCAAAACTAACTATTAGATTGATGAAATAGAGGCGATTAATGAGTATGAAAGGACAAGAAACTCGTGGGTTTCAATCAGAAGTCAAACAACTGCTACAGTTGATGATCCACTCTCTTTACTCAAACAAAGAAATCTTTCTGCGTGAGTTGATCTCCAACGCATCCGATGCGGCAGATAAACTGCGTTTCCGTGCGTTATCTAAGCCTGAATTGTATGAAAATGATGGCGAATTACGCGTACGTATCAGTGCAGATAAAGATAAAGGAACTCTGACCATCAGTGATAACGGTATTGGTATGAGCCGTGATGAAGTCATTGATAATTTAGGGACTATCGCTAAATCGGGTACGAAAGCATTTTTAGAATCATTGGGCAGTGATCAAGTTAAAGACAGCCAAATGATCGGTCAATTTGGGGTTGGTTTTTACTCTGCATTTATTGTGGCTGATAAAGTCACTGTGCGTAGCCGTGCTGCCGGTGCCCCAGCAAGTGAAGGGGTATTTTGGGAGTCTGAAGGTGAAGGCGAATACACCATCGCTGACATCGAAAAAGCCGACCGAGGTACTGAAATCACACTGCATCTACGCGATGATGAAAAAGAGTTTTTAGATAACTGGCGTTTACGTTCAGTCATCAGCAAATATTCTGACCACATTGCTCTGCCTGTCGAAATCGAAGAGAAAAATGAAGAAGACGGTACGGTGACTTGGGAGAAAATTAACCAAGCCAAAGCACTGTGGACGCGTAGCAAATCTGAAATCTCAGATGAAGAATATGCAGAGTTTTATAAACATGTTTCCCACGACTATGCAGATCCATTAACTTGGGCACATAACCGTGTTGAGGGGAAACAAGAGTATACTAGCTTGCTGTATATTCCATCTAAAGCCCCATTTGATCTGTGGAACCGCGACCAACGTCACGGCTTAAAACTGTACGTTCAACGCGTCTTTATTATGGATGATGCTGAACAATTTATGCCGAACTATCTGCGTTTCGTTCGTGGTGTCTTGGATTCTAATGATTTGCCACTGAACGTTTCACGCGAAATTTTACAAGATAGCGCGTTGACGCGTAATCTGCGCAGTGCATTAACTAAACGTGTTCTGCAAACGCTTGAAAAATTAGCGAAAAATGACGCTGAAAAATACCAAACTTTCTGGCAGCAATTCGGTTTAGTCATGAAAGAAGGCCCAGCGGAAGATATGAGTAATGGTGAAGCCATTGCTAAACTTCTACGCTTTGCGTCGACTCATAACGACAGCAGTGTACAAAATGTATCACTGGAAGAGTATGTGAGCCGCATGGTCGAAGGTCAGGATAAAATTTACTACATTACTGCAGACAGCTATGCGGCGGCGAAAAGTAGCCCTCACTTAGAGCTGTTCCGCAAAAAAGGCATTGAAGTTCTGCTATTATCCGACCGCATTGACGAGTGGATGATGAACTACTTATCTGAATTTGATGGTAAGCCGTTCCAATCTGTCAGCAAAGCGGATGAGTCTTTAGACAAATTAGCGGATGAGAACAAAGCGGAGCAAGAAGAAGCTGAGAAGCAGTTAGAGCCATTTGTTGAGCGTGTGAAAACGTTCTTAGGTGAGCGAGTTAAGGATGTAAAATTAACACATCGTTTAACGGATACACCTGCGATCGTAACCACGGATGCCGATGAAATGAGCACCCAGATGGCGAAATTATTCGCAGCTGCGGGGCAAGCAGCGCCTGAAGTTAAATATAACTTTGAGCTGAATCCAAACCATCCACTGGTGAAAAAAGCCGCTGAAGTGGAGCAGGAAGCGTTGTTTGCAGATTGGATTGATGTGTTATTAGACCAAGCTTTATTCGCTGAGCGCGGCACATTGGAAGATCCAAACTTATTCATCAAAAAGGTTAACGAATTGCTTTTGAAATAATTCGCTGATTCACTTTCGTTTTCGAGCGTAAACCACGCGAAATATCATTTTTTTGCGTGGTTTTTTTCTTTTGCGAAAAAAGATAAATGGGAAAACGTTTACGTGTCTTCTTGAGTAAGATGCCATGCTAATGGTATGGTAGAGCGTTTTCTTTTCAAATTATAAAAAACTAAATAGCAAGGGGTTTACGCAATGCGTATCATTCTGCTTGGCGCTCCAGGCGCTGGTAAGGGCACTCAAGCTCAATTTATTATGGAGAAGTTTGGGATCCCTCAGATTTCAACCGGTGACATGTTACGTGCCGCTGTAAAATCAGGGAGCGAGTTAGGTATACAAGCTAAAGAGCTGATGGATAACGGTAAATTAGTAACTGATGAATTAGTTATCGCATTAGTTAAAGAGCGCATCAAACAAGATGACTGCCGCAATGGCTTCTTGTTGGATGGGTTCCCACGTACGATCCCTCAAGCTGATGCCATGAAAGAAGCGGGCATCAACGTTGATTATGTTCTTGAATTTGACGTTCCAGATGACATCATTGTTGAACGTATCATTGGTCGCCGTGTTCATGCGCCTTCTGGACGTGTTTATCACGTTACTTTCAACCCACCTAAAGTTGAAAACAAAGATGACGTGACTGGTGAAGAGTTAACTATCCGTAAAGACGACCAAGAAGATACTGTTCGTAAGCGTTTAGTTGAATACCATTCATTGACTGCACCATTAATCGCTTATTATCAAAATGAAGCGAATACCAGCAGCACTCAATACTTCAAATTAGATGGTACCCGTAAAGTTGCTGAAGTTAGCGCTGAATTAGCAAAAATTTTAGGTTAATAACTTTTTGAGTTTCATATACCAAGGCAGCGCTTATCCGCTGCCTTTGTTTTTGTGCCACAAGTTAGCAAAAATAGTTATTAAAACCTGTTATTGTTGGGAATAATTATCAATTAGGAGCTGTTCTGATGTTAGAAAAAAAATATGGAATACTATTGGTAAATTTGGGAACTCCCGATGCCCCAACAGCCTCAGCAGTGAAACGCTATTTAGCCGAATTTTTGACAGATCCACGGGTTATCGATCTTTCTCCGCTGATCTGGAAACCTATTTTATACGGTGCGATTTTGCCGATCCGCGCATCAAAAGTGGCAAAATTATATGATTCAATCTGGATGGATGAAGGTTCTCCATTATTGGTTTATTCTCAGCGTCAGAAAGAAAAATTATCTGCATTTTTTCCTAATACGCCGATTGAGCTGGGAATGACTTACGGTTCGCCGTCAATAAAGAGTGCTATCGATAACTTAATTGCACAAAATGTGACAGAATTAGTCGTTTTACCTTTGTATCCTCAATATTCCTGCACCACGACTGCCGCCGTTTATGAAGCTATCACTCGTGCTTTTAAACCTATACGGACTATCCCGTCAGTGCAGTTTATCCGTAGTTACGCCACCCATCCTGCGTATATTCAAGCCTTAGCGGAATCTATTGAGGCCAGTTTTGCTGAACACGGTGAACCGGATAGGTTGATCCTCTCTTTCCATGGTATCCCGCAGCGTTATTGTGATTCAGGGGATATTTATGATAAAGAGTGCGAGCAAACCACAGAATTATTAAAGCAGACCCTGAAATTCCCAAGTGAGCGAGTGTTAATGACTTACCAATCTCGATTTGGTCGAGAACCGTGGTTAAGCCCATACACTGATCAGACGATGAAAAAGCTACCGTCAGAGGGAGTTAAGTCAGTGCAAGTGGTTTGCCCAGGGTTTTCTGTGGACTGTTTAGAAACATTAGAAGAAATTAGCGAGCAAAATAAAGAATTTTTCTTGCACAATGGTGGTGAGCAATATCGTTATATTCCTGCACTGAATGACAGCGATATCAGCATTAATATGATTCGGTTAATTCTGAAAGATATCTTATAACGAGATGATTTCTTAGTTAATCTGATAAAGATGCCTAATGAATGTATCCAAAGCCCAATTTTTGTTTATAATTGACGGCTTGATGTTTAATTAAAAGAACTTGTTGTTTGGAATAAATATGACTGATAAACCAAACTTGTCTCCTGAATTAAAAAATCAGCTAGAGCAAAATCCAGATTTTCAACTACAGAAAAATGATGAAATCGACTTAATGGCGCTGGTCGCTGTTTTGTTCAAAAATAAATATCTAATTATTATTTTTACTGTTGTCATTACTGCGTTAAGTATTGGGGTGGTTAAAACATTACCTCAAAAGTGGACAAGTGAGGCAATCATCATTCCGCCTACTTCAGAAGAAACGAAAGAAGTCAGTGAATTTGCAGCTCAATTAAGCGCATTAGATTTTGATATCGACCTCGGTTCTCAGCGTATCTACAATGAGTTTGTAACTCAATATCGCTCTAAAGTGAATCAAGAAGCATTTGTGAGAAGCACTGAATATTATCAAAGCCTGTTATCGAAACTGGGGGATAAAAGTGATACCCAAGAGGAACAGCGATTAGTCAATCGGATTATTGCAGACTCTATTAAGCTGAAGTACAACGCAAAAGAAAAAGACAGCGATGATAGTGATATTGTACTCTCTTTTACTGCTCCCACAGCAATTGAAGCTCAGGATTTATTAAATGGCTATATTCGTTATACCGCTTCGCAAGTACGTAAGCGTTTTAAAACGGAAATTGATAATGCCATTTCGCGTCAGTTGATTTATAGCGTTGAAGCATTAAAGAATGATACCGCTAAAATCCAAATTGCTTACGATGTTAAAATTGAACGTTTAAAACGCGCGATTACCATCGCAAAGGCCGCTGGAATTACACGCCCAATAGCGCGAGATGCAGTGGCAATCAATGATGACCCAGATTACCCAATTGCACTAGGTTCTGAGGCATTAGAAGAAAAACTGGCGATTGAGCTGAAAAACCGTGACCTTGCGTTAATTAGTGAGAAATTACAAAACGCACAAAGATATATTGGTAATCTCAATGGGTTAACCACTAAAGAATTAGATTTCCAGCCTGTAAGATTTATCCTGACACCTGATTTACCGATAGCAAAAGATTCTCCTAAGTCGGCATTAATTGTGGCATTAGGGGCTATTCTTGGCTTGATTTTAAGTTGTGCTTTTGTATTAGGGCGTGATCTGTACCGCAACTATAACGGTCAAAATAGACACTATAAGTAATCAATCTATCAAATTATTGATTATGAACCAGCACCTTTCATGGAAGGGTGCTGGTTTTATTTTATCGTGCTAGAATACGCAAATGTTCCTTTTTTGATATTTCCAATATGAAATTCCCCGGTCAACGCAAATCAAAACACTATTTCCCTGTTAGTCTCAGAGATCCTCTCTTGAAACCCATGAAAGAGATGATGACAGATGATGAAAACTGCAAATCCTATATCGTTGGTATCGACCAAACGTTAGTCGACATTGAAGCAAAAATTGATGATGAGTTTATTGAACGCTATCAATTAAGCAAAGGCCATTCTCTGGTTATTGAAGATGATGTTGCAGAAGCACTCTATAAAGAGCTAACGGATAAAGCACTTATTACCCATGAATTTGCGGGGGGAACCATCGGTAATACGCTACACAATTATTCAGTATTAGCCGATGACCGCTCGGTATTATTGGGAACCATGTGCAACAGCATTCAAATTGGTAGCTATGCTTACCGTTATCTATGCCATACTTCAAGTCGCATGGACTTAAATTATTTGCAAGGGGTTGACGGTCCCATTGGTCGCTGTTTTACGCTAATCACTGAAAATGGTGAGCGGACTTTTGCAATAAGTCCGGGTCATATGAATCGTTTACATCCAAGCAGTATTCCGGAAGAGATTATTGCAGGTGCGTCTGCACTGGTATTAACTGCTTACTTAGTCCGTTGCAAGCCCGGTGAAACGATGCCAGAAGCGACAATGCAAGCTATCCATTATGCCAAAAAACATAATGTTCCGGTGGTATTAACACTGGGTACTAAGTTTGTGATTGCACAAGACCCTCAATTTTGGCGCGATTTCCTTGCTGAACACGTTTCTGTGGTCGCAATGAATGAGGATGAAGCGCTTGAACTGACGGGCTTTAGCGATCCTCTATTAGCATCTAATATGGCGCTGGATTGGGTTGACCTTGTTCTTTGTACCGCAGGTCCAGCAGGGCTGTATATGGCCGGATTTACAGAAGAAGACTCTAAGCGCAAAACTCAGCATCCATTGTTACCGGGAGCCATCGCTGAATTCAATCTTTATGAATTTAGCCGAGCAATGCGTTTGCAGGATTGCAAGCAACCATTGCGCATATTCTCTCATATCGAACCGTATATGGGGGGGCCAGAGAAAATTATGAACACCAATGGTGCTGGAGATGGTGCGTTATCAGCTTTATTGCATGATATTACTGCAAACTCGTATCATCGTTCGAATGTGCCAAATTCCAGTAAGCATGAGCGGCAATATTTGACCTACTCTTCGTTAGCTCAGGTTTGTAAATATGCCAACCGAGTCAGCTACCAAGTGCTTTCTCAACACTCACCGCGCTTAACCCGTGGGTTACCGGAAAAAGAAGACAGCTTAGAAGAATCGTACTGGGATCGTTAACTTGAAAGTAAAAACACCTCAATAAATGTTGAGGTGTTTTTGTTTGTATTGCAGTGACTTCACATTGAAGTTATTAAGCTTCTTTGGTAATACCTGCTGGGTTCTCGGCTTTAACTGCGTCAATGGCCTTAGCATCTTCCTCTTCATAACGCATCGCTTGCGGCACTGAAATCTTAATCGCAATAAACACCGCTAAGAACCCACCGACTAATTTACCTAATAAAATAGGCAAGACGAGACTTGGTTGGAAGTTAGCAGTAAAGGCTAAGTGGTCACCGATAGTCGCTTGTGCACAAACCCCAAATGCCACACATAACACTTTATCTCTTGCTCGCATATCTTTGAATAAGTGGTACGTTGCAATAATGTTTGCCAACACCATAATAAAACCTAAAGATCCGGTATCGCTCAGCTTTAAGCGGCGACTTAACGTGTTTACTAGTGGTTTACAATAGCGCTGGAACAGATAACAGATAGGGAAAGTACCTGCGAGCATGATCCCGATATAACCTGCAATTTCAATCGCTCGGAATAATTCATTTTGGTCTGCAAATAATGGGTCGAAGCCCCATGCTCCAAAAACTTTACTGAAGAAACCGGTAAAATGCTCAACGATGGAAAATGCCAAAACAAGTTTAATAAAGGCATCCATGATCTTACCGAAGATCAGAAAGCCAGTTACCATCAGCATTGGACGATATTTTAACCCTGCGGCTAGTAAGAAACAGAAGACAAACAGCGGCATTAGGTACTGAAGCATCGTCAAGAAGTCCAATGTCAACTGGTGGGTTGTTGGGGAATTGGTCGAGATAATCTCCCGCACGGGAATATTGTTGAAAGTGATCAGCAGCAAAGAGGCTAACACCGCAAACGGGATCGAAATCAATCCCGCCATTGCCCCTAAGGCGAGATATTTGTGATCCTTACGATTTAACATGGTTAAACCGACAGGGATCAGGTAAACAATGGTGGCACCAGAGGTATAGCCGATCAACATCGCAGTGATCCACATATCTCTGTTGGTGGTTAAGGCATCAGCTAATTGATATCCGCCCATATCGACGGCGATAATTGATAGCGCGGCAATAGATACATCGGATCCCACTGAGCTAAAAACGGGACCTAAAATATACGAAATCAGCTGTGAAAGTAGAGGAACTGCGGCCATGATCCCTGCTTGAGCAAGGAATACAGGACCGATAGAGAAAATACCGTTAACAAACTCTTTTCCGAGATCGCTGGCAGGTCTCACTATCGATGCAACGGCACCGATCACGGCCCCGCACATGATTAAGTAGATAATGTAGTTTCCGAATTCGGCCATAGTAGGGTTTCCTTTCTTTTTTATTGTTGGAAAATTAATTTCTGAGCTGGCGAGAACGGGCAATAATGTCGCGATACTGTTCCATTACGCCCTGCATATTCGTGCCATCAGGGCGTGTGATACTGGTATTGCGTCTTACTGCCATGTCATGGGTGATCCCTAAACCTTTACGAGCAAGTAAGGCGGCCCCGAGAGCTGTGACTTCACGATTTGCTGGTGCTTCAATATTTTTTTGTAATAAATTGGCTAAAAACTGCTTAAAGTACTGATTTGACGATAGCCCCCCATCCACAGAAATGGATTGTCCTAATGGGGAAATCTTCTCCATTGCAAAAATAACTTCCGCAGAGCGAGCGGCAATCCCTTCTAATATCGATTGCATCATATCTTTCTTATCGGTATCTAATGAAAGCCCCGCCCACAGCCCTGCGGCACTGCGATCCCAATATGGACAACCCAAACCAGATAGCGCAGGAACAAAGGCTAAACCGCGTTTAATGGCTGATTCATCACGAAAATCGGTTAATTCATCAAAGTCATCAAATAGGCCAATTTTTCTAGCCCAATTGACGGCTGAGGCTGCGTTATAGACTCCTCCATCCAAGCCAAAAACTGGTGCCTCCCCTGGGAATTTCCAGCATAGGGTAGGCAGTAAACCTGATTCATGGGTTTGGGGAATATCATTGCCTGTTAGTGCCTGCAAGAATGCCCCAGTTCCAAAGGTAATTTTGGCATCCCCTTGATTACGGCAACCATGACCAAAGGTTCCGGCAAACTGATCAACAATAATGGCGGTGACTGGCGTGAGATGCCCATCGAGATTAATGGCACCAAAATCACCAATGTTATCGCGCAGTGGTGGTAAGCAGTGAATAGGAACACCAAAAATTTCACACAGCTGTGGATCCCATTCCAAGGTATGGATATTCAGCAGTGAGGTGCGTGATGCAGAGTTATAATCAGTGACGAACACATCGCATAATCGGTCTAGGAAAAAGGCATCCATAGTGCCAATTCGTAGACGATTTTTATCTGCAAGTGATTTTGCTCCAACGACGTTATCAATGATCCAACCCATCTTACTGGCGGAAAAATAAGGGTCTAACGGTAACCCAGATTTAGCCTGTACAATGGATTCCAATCCCGCATCTTTAAGTTTTTGAATCGTTTTTTCTGTGCGAAGATCTTGCCAAACAATTGCGTTATACAGGGGATGTTTAGTTTCAGAATCCCATGCAACAATACTTTCCCCTTGGTGACAAATACCAATCGCATCCACAACCTCACAACTATTTAGACACTTTATAATGTTGGCCAGAATCTCTTCAGGATCATGTTCCACCCAACCACTGTTCAGTGTGATCTGTTTATGAGGAATACTCATCGGAGAGTGGTAGTGACCCCCTTCTTCAAAGACGACGACCCGGGTTCCCGTTGTTCCCTGATCGATAGCGGCATAACGTTGATTGAGCATCGGTGAATTCCCCAGTGTTATAAATGTTGTTAATTGGTTTGTTTTTTTGCTTACTATCGTTTAATCGGAAATAAAATCCACAAAAAACTCACAATAACTTCTATGAATGTGAGAACTGTCACAATAAAGTAACAATGTGAGAGGTTGTTGAGTTATTCCTGTGAGTTGTGTTGTTTTAATTATTGTGATTGTGGGAATTATGTGGTTTTATGTGTTCAAGTTTGAGATTAAGGATTTCAGCCATGAATATTAATAATAAAAAAATTTGGGATGTCATTGTCATTGGCGGTGGTGTCATTGGCTGTGCGGTGACACGAAAATTCACATTGATGGGGGCCAATACGCTGCTACTAGAACGTGGCGGCGATATTCTATCTGGAGCCAGTAAGGCAAATAGCGCACTGTTACATACAGGTTTTGATGCCACACCAGGGACTTTAGAACTTGAATGTATGCAAGATGGGTATCAGGAATTCATTGATATTAGAGAAAAAATGAATTTACCATTACTCAAAACAGGGGCACTCGTCGTTGCTTGGAACGACGAGCAGCGGAGCAAATTACCCGGTATTGTAGAACAGGCGCATACAAACCATGTTCTAGATGTGGGGATGATCGATAAAGACGAACTTTATCGTCGGGAACCTCATTTAGCATCGGGGGCGCTTGCCGCAGTCGAAGTTCCTGGAGAAGCGGTCATTGACCCATGGAGTACCCCGCTGGCTTATTTAACTCAAGCCGTAAAACATGGGGCTGAATATCAGTTTCACTGCGAAGTGACCGCGGGTGAGCTAAATGAGGGAATCTGGAAATTAGTCACATCTAAAGGTGAATTTTCTGCCCGTTTAGTGATTAACTGTGCTGGAATTAATGGGGATATTGTGGAATCTATCTGCCATCCATCTCCATTTGAAATTAAGCCGCGCAAAGGGCAATTTTTAGTGTATGACAAAGCGGCAGCTGCGGATATTAATGCGATCATTTTACCTGTACCAACTGCCATCACTAAAGGCGTATTGCTCTCAAAAACTATCTTTGGCAACTTATTACTGGGGCCAACCGCAGAAGAGCAGAGTGACCGTTGGAAAGCCGAAGTAAAAGAAGACGTTCTTCAAGATTTAATTGACCAAGGCTCACGAATGCTTCCTTCGTTACATAATTACAGTGTGACGGCAACGTATGCGGGTCTTCGTCCTGCAACAGAAGAAAAACATTATCGAATTAATGATTATCCAGATAAACAGTGGATATGTGCTGGGGGAATTCGTTCGACGGGTTTAACCGCAGCGCTGGGTGTTGCTAATCACCTTGGAAAGCTTTATCAAGAAAATTTCACGCCATTATTTGAACTATCACCACCAACAGAGCTAATTTGGCCAACCATGCCAATGTTATCTGAATACGATAAACGGGACTATCAATGTAAAAGTAATGGCGGCATTGTTTGTCACTGTGAATTAGTGACTCAGCGAGAAATTGAAGCTGCATTTGACTCTGATATTCCTCCTGAGTGTTTAGGTGCTCTACGCCGTAGAACCCGGGTCATGATGGGGCGTTGCAATGGTTTTTATTGCAGCAGTCAGGTGGCTGAAATAATTAATGGTCGCTTTGACAACACATTAGCCGTGGAGGCCGTGAAATGAGTTTTAATTATGATGTGATCATTATTGGTTCTGGTCCTGCTGGAGTAGCTGCCGCGCAAACTCTACGTCGTCGTGGGATCCATAATATTGCTATTTTGGAGCGTGAAGCTCATGCAGGGGGTGTTCCTCGCCATTGCCAGCATCCTACCTTTGGCGTACTTGCCTTTAAACGCCCAATGAAAGGCAATAAATTTGCAGAGAAAATCATCAAGGATTTAGGTGATACGAGGATTTTTACTCGAAGTACAGTGACTCAATTGCAACCTAATGGTGTATTGACAGTCAGCATGCCTGAGGGCGTCGTTGAAATGCGAGGAAAACGTATTTTAATTGCGACAGGGGTACGTGAAACGCCTCGTCATCCTCGCTTGGTTTCAGGATTAAGACCTCAAGGAATATTGACGGCGGGGGCACTCCAACAATTCGTTTATCTCACGGGTAAAAAGCCGTGTTTAAATCCAGTGATTGTGGGCAGTGAGCTCGTTAGTTTCTCTGCTCTATGGACGTTAAAAAATGCGGGAGTTAAAGCTCAAGCAATGATCGAAAGTGGTGAACGAATTCTTTCGTTCAAGCCTGCAACGTTATTTGCCAAAGCCATGGGAACACCCGTTTATTTAAAGAGTAAAATCACTGAAATTGGTGGGCTAGACCGCGTTGAGTATGTGATGGTAGAAACCGCAGGAAAATCCCACAAAATAGTCTGTGACTCTGTAATTTTTACGGGGGGATTTGTTGGTGAAAATACGCTGATCCGTAAAAGTCATCTTGAATATGAAGCCAGTACGGGGAAACCAAATACCGACCAATGGGGACGCTGTTCGGATGCCTGTTATTACGCTGCGGGTAATATGTTACACCCAGCGGATATGGGGGATCAGTGTTATCAGGAGGGGCTATGGACTGGCCAATATATTGCAGATGATTTACTGGCTAATCATCATAGAGAGATATCTCAGTCAGTTTGTAAATTGCCAGTACAGTTTGCCGAGCCTATCCGATTTACGGTTCCTGCTTGTATTGATATGGCGAGTATCTCTGGCAAAAATGTTGATTTCAACATTAAAGTCAACACAGCGGTGACTGGGACTATCCGAGTTATGGCTGGAAATTCACTCCTGTATGAGAAACGCCACCGCTGTTTACCGACGCGACGTATTTTGCTGAAAAATATCGATTTAACAAAAATACAGCCGAGTGCTACTGAAATTACAGTCACTGTTGTATAGTGCTGGAAATGTTAAATGGTCAAGAAGGATTAAACTATGTGTGAAGGGCGCTCCTCTAAAGTACGACATCAAACCATCATTGAGATGCTATCTACTCAAGGGCAAGTGTATGTACAGGAGCTTGCAACACATTTTAATGTGGCGCAGGAAACTATCCGTCGAGATCTTAGCAAACTAGAAACTCAAAAATTATTGAAGAAAGTTCATGGTGGTGCGGTCAACATTCAGTCTAAATTTGAGCGTAATTTTACAGAAAGAGCGCAAGCAGCTGTCGATGAAAAAAGGGCAATTGCAGCAAAAGCCGCTGAGTTGATTAAGCCCGGTGACACGCTATTTATTGATTTTGGAACGACCACTTTTGAATTTAGCCAGCGAATTAAATTGATTGATAATATTACGGTAATTACCAATTCACCCTTATTAGCCAATACGTTGCAGGAAAATACAACGATTGAAACCATTCTCATTGGTGGTCAATTTAATGCGGCACAAAATGCCTGTTTAGGGGCAATTGCTCTGAAGAATATTACTGAGTTTTTTGCCGACTATGCAGTTATTGGCGCGGGAGCTTTCCATCCTCAACATGGCGTTATGGATCAGCATGTTGATGAAGCAGCAATAGCGCAAAAAATGATGGAAAATAGCGATAAGTTAATGGTGTTAGCGGATGGCACTAAAGCGCATAAGCATGCGATTAACTTCGTAGCTGGATGGGAGAATATTGATTTTCTAGTGACAACCAGTAAAGATTTTAAGTTTACAGAAAATAAAAAGCGTCCAAATACGAAAATTATTATTGCTGATATTCAATAGTTCATCGCAAACCACAGTACTAAAAAATTTAATTTAGCACCCCAAGGAAAATAATTAAATTATTTTTCATGGGGTTACTTTATCTAAAAATGGTCAAAAATACACACAAGGGAACCAAATGAAACTCTACTTTATTGCTTGCCCATATTCAGACCCAGATAGTGAAGTCGTAGAAATGCGCTTCCAAACGTGCACTCAATTTGCTGCTGAACTAGCGGTTAAGGGGATTGCAACGTATAGCCAAATTACGATGACCCATCCAATTAACCAATATCTAGCTTCTCAAGGGCAAAAAGTAGCTTGGTCAGAGATTGATATGGCGTTTTTAAAGCGTTGTGATGGATTGATTGTTTTAACATTACCAGGCTGGGAGAAAAGTGGTGGTGTGGCTGCTGAGATTCAATTCTTTAAAGATAAAGGTTTGCCAGTTTGGACAAATGAAGAATTTATTGAACAGTTAGTAAATTGATTTTTAAATTCAAATAAAAAAGCCGTAACTTTTAATAGGTTACGGCTTTTATTATAGGTGGTTAGTGGCTCGGTTTTAGATATTCATCTAAATTTTTACTCTCGCCTTTATTACTATCATTATCTGTAAAATCAGTAATAGTGCAGCCGAACTCTTCAATATCATTACACATTAAGGTTGCCATCGATTTCGCAATCTCATGCTCCCCAATAATAATATGGTCAGCGCCACGTTCTTTGATAAAGCTAACTTCATCATCGTAATGAGCACGAACAACCACAGTAATATTCGGATTGAGTTCTTTAGCGGTTGCGACAATCTCACCTGCTTCATAGCCATTAGGAATGGTAAGCAATAGGGATTTTGCACATTCGATACGGGCTAAGTTTAGAATTTCTTTACTGGCTCCGTTGCCTAAAATTGCACAGAAACCATTTTCAGCAAGTTCTTCAAAGCGGGCTCGAGTATCTTCAACCACCACGAGTGGAATTTCACGACGACGTAGTTTGTCCGCGAGCATACCGCCAACTCGACCATAACCAACAATCACTGCGTGGCCACAAATATTCACTGGAATTTGCGTTTCTTCTTCCAGTGTTTCTTCAAGCAGTTGTTCTTCGATAGTTTCGGTTTTTTCCAGATACTTATCCAATAAGGTGAACAATATCGGATTGAGCATGATAGAAACAATTGCACCGGCTAAGACTAAGTTTTGTGCATCTTTATCCATCACGCCAAGAGTCAGCCCCATACCAGCCAGAATAAAGGCAAACTCACCAATCTGTGCCAAGCTGACTGAAATGGTTAATGCGGTTCGCCGTGAGTGCCCGAACATTCGAACGAGTACCAACGCCGCCGCAGATTTACCAATAATGATGATGGCAAGAACCGCTAGAATTCCCAACGGTTGTTCGATGAGTACGATAGGGTCGAATAACATGCCCACAGACACAAAGAACAGTACTGCAAAAGCATCACGCAGCGGTAATGTATCTTGAGCCGCACGGTGGCTAAGCTCGGATTCATTCAGTACCATACCGGCGAAGAAAGCACCTAATGCGAATGAAGCATCAAAAATTGCGACAGCAGCATAGGCAATACCCAATGCGAGAGCTAAAACTGCAAGCGTAAATAACTCTCGGGAACCGGTTGAGGCAGTACGGGATAATATCCATGGGATAACTTTACGCCCGACTACAATCATGATCAGAATAAAGGCGACAACTTTACCAATGGTCCAAGCTAGGCTCATGGATAATTCAACAATACTGGTCTCATTGCTTTCCATAATTCCTGCAGCAGCAGGTAGGAGAACCAAGGTCAGTACCATGGCTAAGTCTTCTACGATCAGCCAGCCAATCGCAATTTGTCCACGCTGACTTTCAATCAATTGCCGCTCTTCAAGGGCGCGTAGTAATACAACGGTACTTGCTGTTGAGAGACATAGGCCAAAGACGATACCTGTAAATATCCCCCATCCGAATAACATGGATAAGCCGAGACCTAATAAGGTTGCTACAGCAATTTGGGCGATTGCACCGGGGATAGCGATGGCTTTTACAGCTAACAAATCTTTCAATGAGAAGTGCAAACCGACACCAAACATCAATAGAATGACCCCGATCTCTGCGAGTTCAGGGGCTAATGTAGTATCAGCAACAAATCCGGGGGTAAAAGGGCCAGCTAATACTCCCGCCATGAGATACCCCACAAGCGGGGATATTTTTAAGCGCTGAGCAAGCATTCCTAATAAGTATGCAAGGGCGAGACCACCAACAATGGTTGTAATTAAGGGCGTTGAATGCTCCATTTAGTCTCCTCTGGGTTATTTATGTATAAAAAGGTGGGTACATGCCTTTGACTTTCAAAATGTTGATGGTGTTTATCACCATTTTGAAACACAAATTGCATGATTTTTGTATTTTAACGGTTTTGGAGATAAATTTCTTTAAAAAAATACATTTTTTCTAAAAAAAATCGAGGTGATGGTGCTAAATCGTTACAAGATTTTCATTTTTATCATAATTGTGGGTATCTTTTGTGAAATAAATACTGGATTATCTATACTTATATTTTCATAAGTATAGATAAAATAAGGTTATAATTCTATTTATTGCTAATATTTGGTAGTAATACAGTGAAAATCCCCAGTAATGGTAAAAATGCACAGTATTGATAAACTTGCTCAATGCTGGTTTGGTCGGCAATGTACCCAAGAACGGCTGCCCCAACGCCACCCATACCAAAGGCTAGGCCAAAAAACAAACCTGAAACCATTCCTGTTTTACCTGGAATAAGCTCTTGAGCATACACGAGTATTGCGGAGAATGCTGAGGCAAGGATCATACCGATAATCACGGTGAGCACCCCAGTCCAGAATAATGAAGCGTGAGGTAAAAGTAAGGTAAACGGCGCTACGCCAAGGATTGAGAACCAAATAACATATTTGCGTCCAATCTTATCACCGATAGGACCTCCAATCATTGTTCCAGCAGCAACAGCAAATAAAAACACAAACAGGTGGATTTGGGCGTTTTGTACGGAAACGCCAAATTTATCGATTAAATAGAATGTGTAGTAGCTGCTAATACTTGCTAGATAGAAATACTTTGAGAAAATCAAAATAAGCAAAATACTCAAAGAACCGATAACGACTTTTCTTGGCAATATTTTGATATCACTAGAATTAATCGGCATTTTTTTCGCTGCACGATGCTGTTGTTTATACCAGCTACTGACTTGCAATAGAATAATGATAGCGAGCAAGGCGGCAAAGGAGAACCAACCGATATTGCCTTTGCCATACGGTTCAATAACTAAAGCAGCAAGTAGCGGGCCTAACGAAGCGCCTAGGTTTCCCCCAACTTGGAAAAAGGACTGAGCTAAGCCATGGCGGCCACCAGATGCCATACG
Organism: Providencia sp. PROV210; assembly: GCF_028479445.1. Classification (NCBI taxonomy): domain Bacteria; kingdom Pseudomonadati; phylum Pseudomonadota; class Gammaproteobacteria; order Enterobacterales; family Morganellaceae; genus Providencia; species Providencia sp. PROV210. The sequence continues at coordinate 193,344 of NZ_JAMPNQ010000016.1, read as the reverse complement.
TGCAACTCGAGAGGATTCAGGGTGAAATACCGATGACCCCGTTCCCACTAATGCCGCGGCAATTAATATCATTGGGAAAGTTTCCGCCATCGCTAGCAGCAATAACCCCGTTAAAGTAAAACCCATACCAATGGGTAATGAGTATGGCTGCGGGTGTTTATCCGTGTAGTAACCAATCACCGGCTGTAATAGTGAAGCGGTAACTTGGTAGGTCAGGGTAATCATCCCAATTTGAGCAAAACTGAGGGAGAAATCAGATTGTAGTAAAGGATAAATCGCCAGAATCAACGACTGGATCATGTCATTTAGTAAATGGGAAAAACTAATTGCAGTCAGGATACTAAAGACCGTTTTTCCTGTCTTATTCGTTGGCTTTGTTCCACTCGTTGGCGCAGTTTGCTCACTCATTTTAATAACCACTTTAGTTTGTTACGCAATTGTAACCAATATAACTAATTTAGAAATTATTGAAATGGCAATATGAGGCACTTTGTAAAATTGATTAAATAAATTATACGACTTAGATCTCATTTCTCTGCAACGGCTTTCTTATTATGCAGTAGTGCTCAGATCCTATCGTGGTTTTTGTGCTATAAGACTGTTTTCGGTGACACTCAATCCTCTACCTCATTCGTAGAAAAATTCCTCTCTCAGGGAGAATGTATGAAATTGACATTTAAGGCTTCCGCATGTGCATTGACCGTCTCTTTGGCGTTATTGCCAGCTATGATGGCAAATGCGTGGGAAAAAGATAAAACTTACAATATCACTATCTTACACACCAATGATCATCATGGTCACTTTTGGCACAACGAAAAAGGTGAGTATGGTTTAGCTGCACAAAAAACCGTTGTAGATCAAATTCGTGACGAAGTGGCAAAGCAAGGTGGCAGTGTATTATTACTTTCTGGCGGTGATATTAATACCGGTGTTCCGGAATCAGATTTACAAGATGCTGAACCTGATTTTAAAGGAATGAACTTAGTGGGTTACGATGCGATGGCATTAGGTAACCATGAGTTTGATAACCCTCTAGAGGTATTAAAACAGCAAGAAAAATGGGCAACCTTCCCATTCTTATCAGCCAATATTTATCAGACCAGTACTGGCAAACGCCTATTTAAGCCTTATCAGGTTTTTGATAAGCAAGGGGTGAAAATCGCAGTTCTTGGCTTAACAACAGATGATACGGCCAAGATTGGTAACCCAGCTAACTTCCCTGATGTGGAATTCCGAGTTCCAGCAGCAGAAGCCAAGAAAGTGGTTGAAGAGCTGCGTGCGACAGAGAAGCCAGATATTATTATCGCCGCAACCCATATGGGACATTATGACAATGGTAATCATGGTTCTAATGCCCCTGGTGATGTAGAAATGGCTCGTAGCTTACCGGAAGGATATTTAGACATGATAGTGGGTGGTCACTCACAAGATCCTGTTTGTATGTCTCAAGAGAACAAAAACTATAAACAAGAAGAGTATGTTCCGGGAACAGCATGCGCGCCAGATAACCAAAATGGGACTTGGATTGTTCAAGCCCATGAATGGGGAAAATATGTCGGTCGTGCAGATTTTGAATTTAAAAATGGCAAATTCACATTAAAACACTACCAGTTAATCCCGATTAACTTGAAGAAGAAAGTGAAGAAAGACGATGACACAACGGAATATGTCTATTACACCCAAGAAATCGCACATAATCCAGAAATGACCAAATTACTGACACCATACCAAGATAAAGGTGACCAGCAACTAGGTGTCAAAGTGGGGTCCGTGGATGGGAAATTAGTCGGTGACCGCAATAAAGTTCGTTTTGAACAGACCAATATGGGGCATTTATTGCTGGCGGCACAAAAAGAGCGTGCAGGGGCTGATTTCGCTATCATGAGTGGTGGCGGTGTACGTGACTCTATCGAGAGTGGCGATATCACCTACAAAGATGTATTAAAAGTACAGCCATTTGCAAATGAGTTGGTATATGTCGACTTTAAAGGCGAGGAAGTCCTCCCTTACTTACAAGCTGTTGCAAATATGAAGCCAGACTCAGGTGCGTATGGGCAGTTTTATAATGTCTCACTTACGCTGAATGCCGATGGTAGCATTAGTGATGTGAAAATCGATGGCAAGCCTGTTGATAAGAACAAAACATACCGTATGGCGACATTAAACTTTAATGCGATTGGCGGTGATGGCTATCCACCAATCGATAATCATCCAAACTATGTCAATACAGGCTTTGTCGATGCGGAAGTGCTCAAAGGCTATATTGAGAAACATTCGCCATTAAAAGTGGCAGATTATGAACCGAAAGGTGAAATTGTTTATAAAAATAAATAATGGATAATCTGTACTCAAAAGCCCCTTGATTGGGGCTTTTTGATTCAATGGAGTGAATTAATCTTTTTTAATCTCGGCAAACGTTGCATTTAGGACGCTCGCTAAATCATTTGGTGCCAGTTCTAAATCTAATCCACGTTTTCCACCAGAAATAAACATCGTAGCGAACTCTTGAGCTTGGCTATCAATCACGGTCGGAAGCCGCTTCTTTTGCCCCAATGGGCTAATACCTCCAAGCAAATAACCCGTGGTTTTTTGTGCAATTTGCGGGTCAGCCATTTCGACTTTTTTGACTTTAAAGACTTTGGCGACCAGTTTCAAATCGAGTTGACCAGAAACTGGTGTAACAGCAACGGCCAACGTTTTTTGATCCCCATTAAGTGCAACTAATAAGGTTTTAAATACCTGTTTTGCATCTAACCCCAATTTTTGAACTGCTTCATCCCCAAAGTTATTTTCATTGGGATCATGGTCATAAGGATGGAGCGTGAATTTAATTTTCTGTTTTTCGAGTAACTTGACTGCTGGCGTCATAATTATACCTTTTATTTTTCAATGACCGTGTTTATTAACTATCGTTGCGTAAATAATCAATCAGACTATGTTCACCAAACAGGTGTAAGGCACCCACTGCCACGACATAGTTGCCATTAGGTAATGTTTTCAATTTATCTGCCCATTCCTGATTTCGACGCGTCATCAGCACATTATAAACGTCTTCACTGAAGGTATTGGGTAATGTAGCGCAATGTTCAGGTTGATAATCTAGCCACCAGCTAATCATCGTTTGCAGTGAGCGTGCATTAGTGCGCCAATGCACTAAGGTATCTTGTAATAGCGGTAAACCTTGATCTGGAAGTTGCAGTAATAATTCTATCTGTGCCGCGGTGCCTTCTAGCTCAATAATCGGCTTTTGCTGTGATTGAACATTACGAATTAATTGATAATCAATACCATAGTGACCGCGTAATCCTAACCCTTGAGCCTGTGTTGCCTGCATGACTAACGCCACTTGCCAAGATGGCAAGTGGTCAAATTGATCTGAGGATTGGCGAATTTCTTGGCAATACTGTAAAAACAGAGAATATTCACCGTCTGTCAGCCGTTGGCGTATTGGTGAAATCGGTGTAGTGGGCGCTGGAAACGAGGTTTGGGTATCCGTGATATCAGCCTCAACGATTAAACCATCTGCGTGATTAAGCTTATCCAATAAAATGGTGGAGAGAGGGAACATGGTTTCAGTTCCCATATGGATGCTACCCACAATATGCAGTTTTAGTTGATTGGAAAGGCGGACATCAATTGCAGGGTAGGGATAAACAGGGGCAGTGCCAGTATACAGCCAGTTTTTGAGGTTTTTGAAAAACGTTCCCATATTCTAGTCATCCCTAGATTGCGAATTAGAATAATAGGTTAAACAATCTTGCGGGGATTTGCGAATGGCTAGACAAAATAAAACACTTTTTACATAAACTATAAAAAACGCGCTGTACTGATAGCCAGTAAAGCGCGTTGTGAATCTCAATCTTAGGGATTATTCAGCTTTGCGTTTGAACAAGCTTAATAAAGAGAATAAACCGAAGGCACTAAAAATCATTTCAATACCGATTAAGGTTGTTAGAAGTGCAATTGAGGTAATAGGACCATTGCCAATTAATAAGTAAGCAATGAAGAAATCTAAGATACCAATAATCAATTGAACCCAACCAGCGGCAGATTTAATTTGTTGAAAACCTGAATATAGGCGAAGGATACCCCCGAAGATAAACAGGGCAGCAATGATAATCGCCATCGCAATTAAGCCTTGTAAAGGCTCTTTAATGAAAGCATAACCGACGATGCAGTAAATAATACCGATCACAAAACCAAATAAACGCGACCAGCCAGTATAAATGGCTGAGCTTAAAATACTAACAATAGCGCCCACGCCACTTAAAATTAATAATACGCCGACAATAGCACTGACGACAATTCCCGATGCCATTGGGTTGAGTAGGCAGACTATGCCTCCCAGTAGTAGCAGTACCGCTAGGACGATCAGCGTATTACGCTGTTTTTTCATATCGCCACTGGCTAAGCTCAATAGTTTTTCGCGATTAATATTTAACATGGAACCCTCAAACAGTAAAAATAATTAAATTCACTTAATTATAGACTACTTATATTAAATTAACTGAGGTATTCGAGCGATTAATTGAGATGAATCAAAGAGAAAAAAGTCACCCTGATGAATTCAAGGTGACTTGGCGGGATTATTTTTCAGGTTTAAAGCGCAGTAAGCGGTTGGCATTACTGACTACGGTAATTGAGGAGAGTGCCATAGCTGCCCCGGCAACGACCGGATTAAGTAATGTTCCAGTGAGTGGATATAAAATCCCTGCGGCAATCGGGATCCCCAATGAATTGTAGACAAAGGCGCCAAATAGGTTCTGTTTCATATTGCGCAATGTGCCTTTTGAAATCGACACTGCATCGGCAACACCGTGCAAACTTTGACGCATTAAAGTAATGGATGCAGTTTCAATTGCGATATCACTACCGCCACCCATCGCAATCCCCACATCAGCACGAGCTAGGGCAGGCGCATCGTTGATCCCATCACCGACCATTGCTACTCGGTGACCTTTTGCTTGTAGCGCTTCAATTGCGGCAGATTTGCCGTCTGGCATGACGCCTGCAATCACTTCGTCAATTCCGGCTTCTTTAGCGATGGCATTCGCAGTAACTGGGTTGTCGCCAGTTAACATGACCAAGCGGAAACCTTGCTTATGCAAACGGGTTAGGGCGCTAATACTGTCTTCACGTAGTGGATCACGGATCGATAACAGTGCCGCAATTTTTCCATCTACAGCCAGTAATACAGGAGTTACCCCCAAAGACGCTTGCTGATGCAAGATCTCTTCAATAGGGCGGGTATCAATCTGGCTCTGTGTTAACAGTTTTTGGTTACCCAGTAGCACCGTTTTCCCATCAACGAGGGCGGTGACGCCTAACCCCGCTAACGTTCTAAATTGCGCATTGGCTGGGATATCCAACGCTTTTGCACGGCTGAGGATGGCACGAGCTAATGGGTGATTTGAACCGCTTTCTAACGATGCCGCTAGCTGTAAAGCTTCTTGCTCACTGAATTCGTTGAATAGATGAATATCGGTGACTTGAGGCATACCTTCGGTCAGGGTACCGGTTTTATCGAACACAATGGTATCGAGGTTGCTAGCTTGTTGTAACGCATCGGCATCACGCACCAACACGCCAAACTCAGCGGCTCGACCTACACCAGAGATAATTGACATCGGAGTCGCAAGGCCAAGAGCACAAGGACAAGCGATGATTAACACGGTTGTCGTAATAACCAGTGCATAGGTGATTTGCGGTGCAGGACCAACAAAATACCAGATAGCCCCTGAAATCACTGCAATAGCCACAACAACGGGAACAAATACAGCTGAAATTCGGTCAGCCAATTGCCCAATTTGTGGTTTACTACTTTGCGCCTGACGAACCAGATAAATAATTCGGGCTAAGGTTGTTTGGCTACCCACCGCCGCCGCACGAAACAGAACTGTACCATCTTGTACGACAGTTCCAGCATGGACTTGATCCCCTTTACTTTTTTGTTGAGGGATCGGCTCACCAGTTAGCATGGCTTCATCTAACCAGACTTCGCCTTCAATAATTTCACCATCCACGGGGACACGGTCGCCTGTTGCTAAGCGCAGGATCATGCCTTTTTTCACTTGCTCTAGAGGCATGTCTACTTCGCCTTGATCGGTGACAACTCTGGCGGTTGGCGGTGTTAAGTCTAATAATCGTTCAAGGGCTTTGGATGAGCGCTGACGTGCCCGTTGCTCTAAAGCGTGACCTAAGTTAATTAGACCGATGATCATGGCGCTTGCCTCATAATAGAGGTGACGCGCTTGGTCTGGGAACATATCTGGCCACAGGTTAACCACGATGGAATAGAGCCAAGCAGCGCCCGTACCCAAGGCAACTAAGGTATCCATCGTGGCACTACCATTTTTCAGGCTTTGCCATGCGTTCTTGTAGAAATGCCCACCAGCAAATACCATGACTAACAGGGTTAACACCCCGATAGTGAGCCAGATGTTGTTGTTTTCGGCAGTGAGCATCATGTTATCGCCGATCATGCCCCAAATCATCACAGGGACACCAAGGGCGAGAGCTAGAGCAGATTGCCAACGGAAGCGACGCATATTAGCTTGAGCCACTTCTTGCTGGCGCTCACGACGCTTAGCTTCATCTTGGATCATTTCTGCGCCGTAGCCAGCTTTGACCACCGCAGCAATCAAGTCATCAGGATTGGCTGTTCCTGTAATCAATGCGCTACGTTCTGCGAGGTTTACCCGAGCGTTTTCGACGCCGGGAACGCTACTTAATGCTTTTTGAACTTTATTTACACAGCTTGCACAGGTCATGCCATCTAATAACAATTGAATGCTATCATCAGCAGGATTGATTTCAGGTTGTTCACCTAAATCAGATTCTTGAGCCGGAATATCACAAATTGCCGCTGAATCCGTTTCCGGTTGTTCAACTGATGTCATCAGCGGCTCAGTTTTTGGGGAATTACCCTCTTCTTGGGCAAGTGTTGCGTGATAGCCCGCAGCCTCAACAGCAGCAATTAAATCTGCGGCTGGCGCAGAACCATACACTTTAGCCACTTTGGTATCGACATCAGCAACAGCAACACCGTCAACCGCTTCTAACGCTTGCTGAGTTTTTCCTGCGCATTTCATGCAGCTTAATCCTGATAGCTGAAGTTCAACATCAGGCGTCGTCGCAATAACGGCTTCATAGCCAGCATCGGTAATTGTGGCAATTAAATCTTCTGCTTTAGCATCACTTTCGATGACTGCGTATTCGATGGTTACTTTCAGATTAGTGACATCACCACGGGCCTCGAGTGCTTTTGTCACGGAGCCAACACAGTGCATGCAGCTTAAGCCTTGCAGGGCTAGTATAGTTTTCATTTTTGATTCTCCGAGCCCTTAAATAAAACGGGGCTATAATTTGTACATAAAATCAGTCTATAATCCGCTATGTTGTTAAGGTTAAACCCTCCCACAAGGGTAAGGTCAAGGGGAATTATGAATATCAGTGAAATTGCCAAAAAAACGGGTCTGACAGCAAAAGCGATTCGTTTTTATGAAGATAAAAGTTTGATTACGCCCCCTGAGCGTGGCGACAACGGGTATCGATATTATAAAGATAGGCATCTTGATGAGCTGATGCTATTAAAACAAGCTAAAGATGTTGGATTCACGCTGGAAGAGTGTGGTGAATTGCTTGGATTATTTCGTAACCCTAGCCGTCATAGTTCTGATGTGAAAAGTGCCACCATGGCTAAAATCGATGAGATTCAACAGACGATTACCAAGTTACTGTCGATTCGCAATACGTTGCAGGAGTTAGTGGATGCCTGCCCCGGTGATGATGGGGCAGACTGTCCGATTATTGACCACTTGGCGCGTGGCTGCTGTCATCAGAGTAAGGCTTAACTTTTAACGTAATTCCATCCACCGCAATCACTTCGACTTCAGTGTCTGCTTTCAGGGGAATTTCGCTATAAATACGCCAGCTACCATCGGCTAAACGTACTCGGCTAAATCCCTCTTCGGTATCCGTTAATAAGCGGGCTTTAATACCAATCAGCTGGTGGCTTATTTGGTTGACATCATCAGCTTTACTCTCTTTACGGTGACTTAGCCATTTCCGCCACAAGACCGCAGAAACCACGGTAAATACCGCAAACAAGATGCCTTGCCATTCCCAACCGAGGAATGGCATTGCCCATGCGATGATCCCAACGGCTACAGCTGCAATACCTGACCACAGCAAGTAGCCTCCAGTACCCAGAAGTTCACCAATCAGCAGTAAACCACCTAGACACAGCCAAAACCATGCGGGTTGAGTGCTGATAAGTTCTATCATGCTTTTTCCTGTTTCTTAATATCGCTGGCTTTTTTGCTTTCGCCAATAAGCTCAGTGATCCCGCCGATAGCGCCCATCAGATTGCTGGCTTCTAATGGCATCATGATAACCTTGCTGTTTGATGCAGAGCCAATGCTAGTGAGTGCATCAGTATATTTTTGTGCAACAAAGTAGTTAATTGCTTGCATATTACCTGCGGCAATAGCATCAGAAACCATTTGAGTTGCTTTGGCTTCAGCTTCCGCGGCTCTTTCACGGGCTTCAGCTTGTAAGAATGCAGACTGGCGTTCACCTTCAGCTTTTAAAATTTGTGATTGTTTTTCACCTTCGGCTTTTAAGATTGCCGCCTGGCGAATACCTTCAGCTTCTAGAATGTCAGCGCGTTTGGTTCGTTCTGCTTTCATCTGAGCATTCATCGCACTAACTAATTCTTTTGGTGGTCTAACATCACGAATTTCAATACGGGTAATTTTTACGCCCCATGGATTGGTTGCTTCATCCACAACGTGCAATAAACGACCATTGATGGAATCACGTTGAGATAACATTTCATCGAGTTCCATGGCACCAAGAACGGTACGAATGTTCGTCATGATCAGGTTTAGAATAGATAATTCTAAATTACTAACTTCATATGCAGCGCGTACGGGATCAATAACCTGAATAAAACACACCGCATCAATGGTGACGTTGGCGTTATCGCGTGAGATAACTTCTTGCGATGGAATATCAAGGACTTGTTCCATCATATTGATACGACGACCAATTCTGTCCATAAAAGGCACTAAAAGATGCAGCCCCGGCTGTAACGTACGGGTATAGCGGCCAAAACGTTCAACAGTCCATTGAAAGCCTTGAGGTACGGTTTTTACACAAGTAAAAACAATAACCAAGGCGACGAAGATAATAATCGGTATAGCACCAAACGCGAACAAATCCATAGGTAATCCTTAACTAGTAAAGTAATGAATAAACGTGGCGACGGTACTTGCTGGCAAGTGCATCCCCCGTTCCCATTGCTGACATGATATCCATCATGGTTTTTCTGACTGCACCTTCTCCGGCGTTAAGGTCTTTACGTAAAAAGGCCAGTAACATTTCTAAGGCTTCTTCATTGCGGTTAACTTCATGAAGTTTTAATGCCAGTTGAACGGCCAAAGTGGTGTTTTCAGGATTTTGGTTAAATTCTTGCTGCAATTGCTGAATTTCAGGAGTGTCTGCCGCTTTTTTCATGAGTTCGATTTGTGCAACCAAACCTTGGTAACGGCTATCTTTATCTTGCATTGGTACGGTGGCTAGCAGTGTTTCTGCATCATCCACTAAATTAAGTGCAATTTGTGTTTCGGCTAATAAAAAGGTGATATCGCTATTTTTAGGAGCCAGCTGGTTTGCTTCTTTAAGTAATGGCAGGGCTTCTTGAAGTTTGCCTTCTGCAATAAACTCAGCTGCTTGCGCCGCTTTTAACTCTTCAGGGCTTGGCAGTACACGAGATAGAATTTGCAATACGGCATCTTCGGGTTGTGGACCTTCAAATCCATCAACAGGGCGGCCGTCTTTCAGGACATACACTGTGGGGACACCTTTAAGACCAAACTGGCTCGCAACCATCTGTTCTTCATCACAGTTAACTTTAGCGAGGATAAACAACCCAGCATAATCATTGGCAATACGCTCGAGCATCCCAGTAAATTCTAAGCTTTGTGGGCTACGAGGTGACCAAAAATAGAACATCACTGGGATGTTCATGGACTGTTCGATGATTTGATGTAGATTGGTTTCGTTAATATCAATAATTTGTGCGTTATCAAACATAAAATATCTCTTTTAAATTCGTTATTAATGTCGTTTAAATGGGGGCTTTTTCTGGTTTTTCAATCTTTTTTGCCCGGATTTGCCAGTATTTTATCCATTAATTTGTCTGGCAATATGCGTTTTAGTATACGCACAAAAACGGTTAATAATGTGACGGAGTAACGGACACGAGGGCGTGGGCTTTCTAATGCTAGAATCAGCTTTTCAACCACATGCTCTGGATTTAACGTAAACCGCGCTGCAATTCCCGGATTTTTTATTGGCTTATCTTGTTGTGTTTGTGCCACATTCTGGGTAAATGAACTGTGAATAGGGCCGGGTTCAATCAAACTAACATGGATTCCAGAGCCCTTTAATTCTAAACGCAATGCGTCGGACCAAGCTTCTAACGCATATTTGCTGGCAGCGTAAGCACCGCGACCTGGTGTAGAAATAATTCCCATTACTGAACTGGTTTGCACTATCCTGCCTTCATGGTGGGGTAGCATGGCGGGGAGGAGTAAGAAGGTCAATTGGTGGACTCCGAAAAAATTCGTAGAGAATTGAGATTCTAATTGCTGACGGCTAACGGTATTTAGTGGCCCATAGACCCCAAATCCCGCATTGTTAAATAATCCGAAAAGTCGTCCTTGGCAAAGTGCTAAAATTTGCTGGGCCGCAGTTTCAACACTGTCTGAGTCATCTAAATCAAGCGCGACAGTATCAAATCCAAGCTCTTGTAAACGTTGGATATCCGTCTGTTTTCGGCAGGTGGTGATGACGTGATAACCTCGTTGACGTAGTGTTTGCGCTGCACATAAGCCTATTCCGCTGGAAGCCCCCGTCACTAATACTGTTTTTTGCATAACTTTACCTACTGTAGGCTTAATTTTCGCTATCATACTGGTTGAGCAATAAAGTCTCTCGATCTATTGGACTTTTATTGGTTAACCGGACTTTTATTTATTAAGTAAGTACGGTGTGAGCTGTTTTTCCATGAAATCAGCAATAGATGGCTGAGCCTCTGCGGTTGGATGAATGCCATCAGGTTGGATCCATTCTGGTTTGGTAATGACGCTCTCCATAAAAAAGGGTAGCAAAGGAATTTGATTTTTTTCAGCTAATGTTGGGTAAACTTTTTCAAAGCTGGAAGTATAGCGCCTGCCATAGTTGGGAGGGATACGAATTTGCATTAAGAGCGGTTTAGCACCATTTTGCTCTATTTGGTCGATAATCTGTTGTAATGTAATCTCTAATTGCTCTACAGATAATCCTTGTAAACCATCATTAGCACCTAATTCAATTAATACCCAATTAGGTTTGTGTTGTGCCAGTAAGGCGGGTAGGCGTTCTAAGCCTTGAGTAGCGGTATTCCCGCTAATGCTGCCATTAACTACAAGAATTGGCGGAGAATGTTTCTGCCAGCGTTCGGCAAGCAAAGTGGCCCAAGCCTGCTCTGCCGGTAAACGATAGCCTGCACTTAAGCTATCCCCCAGAATTAATAGTTTTGTGGCTGCTAGAGTTTGTCCGCTGGCGGTCAATAACAGGAGAAAAACCAATATATGTCGGCGCAAAATATTCTTGAAGTTCATCATCTCATTAAACGTGTTGGTCAAGGTGAACATGAACTGACTATATTGCAAGGAGTGGAGCTAATTGTCGAGTCCGGTCAGACAATTGCCCTAATTGGCGAGTCGGGTTCCGGAAAATCAACGTTACTGGGTATTATTGCCGGGTTAGATGATGGTTCGAGCGGCAGCGTGCATTTGTTAGGGCAAGACCTCACTAATATGGATGAAGAGCAACGTGCGCGCTTACGTGCGGAGAGTGTGGGATTTGTTTTTCAATCTTTTATGTTAATTCCAACCTTGAATGCCCTTGAAAATGTTCAACTTCCCTCCTTATTAAGAGGGGAATCAGAGGCTAAAAGTCATCAACAAGCCGTTAATTTACTGACGGATTTAGGGTTAGGTAATCGATTGAAGCATATGCCAGCACAACTTTCCGGTGGTGAACAGCAGCGTGTGGCATTGGCGAGAGCATTCAATGGTCAGCCAAAAATCTTATTTGCCGATGAGCCGACAGGAAACCTCGATCGCCAAACTGGGGATAAAATTGCTGATTTACTGTTTGCCATGAATAAAGAGCACGGAACGACGCTGATTCTGGTAACTCATGATAATGAACTAGCCTCACGTTGCCAACGCCGGTTGCGCTTGGTGGACGGGTTATTGAGGGAAGAGTCATGATTTGGCGCTGGTTTTGGCGTGAATGGAAAACGCCATCATTATTAATTGTTTGGTTAGCATTAACCTTGGCTGTGGCGTGTGTGCTCGCATTGGGGCGTATTAGCGATCGCATCGAAAATAGTATGAGTTACCAGAGCCAAGAGCTCCTCGCAGGGGATTTAGTGCTGCGCTCCTCTCATCCCTCTGACCCTCAATGGCTGAATACGGCTCAACAAGCAGGTTTAAATCACAGCCAGCAAATTTCCTTTTCCACAATGGCGTATTCGACAGCGGATGAAAATGGTCGACCTCAATTGGTGTTAGTGAAAGCTGCGGATGCTAGCTACCCTTTATACGGTGGATTAGTGACTGAGCCCGCAGGGTTAAAACCGACCAAAGGACAAATTTTAGTTGCGCCACGCCTATTGGAATTACTGAATTTAAAAATTGGTGAGCAAATTGATATTGGAGATGCCACATTAACGGTTTCTGGTGCATTAATTCAGGAGCCTGATAGCGGGTTTAATCCATTCCAAATTGCTCCTCGTGCACTGATCTCAATTGAAGATGCCACCCAAACGGGAGCTATCCAACTTGGTAGCCGTTTAACGTATCGGGATATGTTCGCTGGAGATCGACAGATAATCGATGCTTTTAAGCAGCAATACGATTCACAGTTAAGAAGCGACCAACGATGGTATACCTTAGATGATGACAGTGGTGCAGTCGGTAAGACGTTTAAGCGTGCACAACAATTTTTATTACTTTCTGTATTACTAACCTTGCTACTGGCGATCGCTGCGGTGGTGGTATCGATGAACCATTATTGTCGTAGCCGCCATCAACTTATTGCAGTGATGAAAACGTTGGGAGCAGGGCGGAGCGCGCTACGTAAATGGATCATTGGTCAATGGCTGGTGATCTTAGTCGCCGCGGCATTATTGGGATCATTGCTAGGACTCGCATTTGAAGGGATCTTGATGCAGATATTGAGTGCGATGCTACCTAAAGCATTACCCAGTGCGAGTTTATGGCCGTGGGTTTGGTCTGTGGCAACGTTGTTTATTATCGCCATTATCGTCGGGATCCGACCTTACTATCAGATGATGGGAACGCAACCATCTCGGGTATTACGTGAAGATGCTCAGTCACCGATTTGGCCGCTGTATTATTATCTCCCGATAGTTACGTTAATTGTGGTGGGGGGATTATTCCTGTTTGCTGGAGTAAATCCGCTGCTGTGGTCAATTTTGCTAGGGATTGTCGTTGTGGCAGTTTTGCTCGCCCTGATTGGCTGGATAGGCTTATGGCTATTACGCAAAATACGTTTTCGCCAGCTCAGCTTACGTTTATCGGTGAGCCGATTACTACGTCAGCCTTTGCAAACAATCACTCAAATGAGCGCTTTTTCACTTTCATTTATGCTATTGGCGTTGTTGATTTTGGTTCGTGGTGATTTATTGGATCGCTGGCAGCAGCAGTTACCTGCGGATAGTCCCAACTATTTTCTGATCAATATGACTGAGTCGCAGCTAGTGCCTGTGACGCAGTTATTGAAGCAGTATCAGGTGACGCCGACAGAATTTAATCCAGTCGTTTTAGCGCGTTTATCGGAGATCAATGATCAATCCGCAATAGAATGGGCCGACGCACGGGATCCTAATAATAATACGGTAAGACGCGAACTGAGCTTAACGTGGCAATCGGTGCTTCCTCCAGCCAATGAATTGGAGCAAGGAAGCTGGCCACCAAAAGCGGGGGAGGTTTCCATTGAGCAAACCGTGGTGAAAGAGTTAGGGTTAAAAATTGGCGATAAGCTGACATTTAATGCAGGATCGCAACTATTTACAGCAAAGGTGAGCAGCATTCGTAAGGTCGATTGGGAGAGTTTACGACCTAATTTTTACTTTATCTTTGCTGAAGAAACGTTATCTCCAATGCCTGCAACGTGGTTGAGTAGCTTCCATTATGAAGGAGATGGTCAACTGTTAACCCAATTGAGCCATCAATATCCAACGATTAATGTTTTGGATACAGGAGCGATAATTACCCAAATTCAACAGATTTTACAGCAGGTTAGTCAAGCTTTAGAGGTCATGGTGGTGTTAGTGATTTTCTGTGGTTTGTTACTGTTACTGGCGCAAATTCAAGTGGGTATGAGTCAACGTGAGCGTGAATTAGTTGTTTACCGAACGTTGGGGGCGAGCAAAAAATTGATGCGCCGCACACTATGGAGTGAGTTTGCACTTCTCGGTTTGATGGCAGGATTAGCAGCAGCATTTGGCGCAGAGGTCGCATTGTGGTTATTACAAACTCAAGTGTTTGATTTCCCATGGCAACCGGAATGGCGTATTTGGGTATTATTGCCATTATGTGCTGCGCTATTACTTTCTATTTGCGGTAGTTGGTTGGGGCTAAGGTTACTTGGCACCGGAAACCAACATCGTAGATTGCCAAATAGTTAAAAATATGATGGACCTTGATAGCTATTATGATGGCTATCAAGGTCAAAAATGAAAATCGGAAGCTTGGGCTTCACTGTATAAATTTTTCAAATTGATGTATCCGGCATCAAACTCAGAAACAGCAAAGTAAAAAACACGCCCATCAGACTGAGCTATCTGTATTTTATAGACGCCGACCTCTTGATTAAAATCAAACTCATAACCCACATTAACTTTCATTTCTTTATAATTTAAATTGACTTCATCACTATCTGAAATATATTTCCAGTTAATTATTTTAGTTCTTGTTTCATTAATAAGCTGTTCAACAAAATGAGTGATTGCAGCAGGTAACATAATTATTCCTCAATTTTTCTATAGGTATATTTGGATTCAATAAGTTGCTTTGCATATAATAACGACTCTAAAATATCCTGAAACTACAAGTTACCCAGAGGAGATTTCGATGTTATGTTTCTTGTAGAATTGATCTTTTTTTCTAATTCATTGAGATTTTCAATTTCATTATCAAAGGTTTTTTTATCTATAAGTGTCATGAAATTATTGGCAATATTTAAATGTAATTTAAATGCGATAGTGAAATTTGTTACTAATAGTGCGTAATTTTTACTCGATAGATTATCTAATGATTGATTGTAATAGAAAATACACTCATGAGATAGGCTTAATCCTGTCGAGCCTTTAAATTTATTCAATGAAAAAAGTGATTTTTCTTTTATGCTCTTAGATATGTTGATGTTATGAATGATTTCCATAATGGTAATAAGTAAGGCAATAATGGTAGCAATGGATGCATAATATGAAAATAGTATGAAATTATCATTACTTCTAATTATCATATCTATATTAATAATTGATATCCATATTAATAAAAAGCTTACTATCATATAAATTAATCGTAATTTATTTTCTAAAGCTAATTTCAGAAACATTTATTTTACTCAATTTTTATGGGGTGGAAATTTTATCATGATATTTCTCCATGCTTATATTTAGGACTATTTTTCGGAGTGAATTTATCGTTAAATTAAAAAATTAATTGCAATCATCAATTTATTTCATCTTCATTAAACGAACAGATCTTCAATCTTTCATAAAATTGTCATTTGCCATGGTTATTATTCAGCTATCAATTATTGATAGCCCTAAATAGGAATATAACAATGGCTTACCTCAATACTACACACTTTAAGCTTAGCTCATTCTCTTTAGTGATTGGTTTGCTTTCATTTAGCTCCAGCGGATTTGCTCAACAAGCTGTGCCTGCGACATTAGCTGGGCATTCAATATTATCTGTTGATGCAACAGTCTCTACACCTTCAGATGCGCCTACGGATATGCAGCATAGTGGTAAATATACAACCGGAAGTCGTGTTGATTCGCTAGGTAAAATCGAAGGAAAATCAGACGGTCGTCCAACGGGTAAATATGTACCAATTAAAGGTCAACCACGGCAGGGGCATTCAGGTATTAAACGGATGACAGATGGAACCTATTGGGTACTTACCGATAATGGTTTCGGTAATAAAATGAACTCTCCAGACTCGATGCTCTATTTGACCCAGTATGATATTGATTTTAAAAGTGGCAATACGACGCCATTGAAAACAGTCTTCTTCCATGACCCAGACAAAATTATCCCCTTCCATATTATTAATGAAAGTAGCCAGCAACGTTATCTAACGGGGAGTGATTTTGACCCTGAAAGTTTTCAATTTGCAGATGGGGCTTTATGGGTTGGTGATGAATTTGGACCTTACCTGATAAAAATGGATTTAAACGGCAAGGTACTTGCACTATTTGAAACCCAAGTGAATGGCAAAAAGGTGGTGTCACCAGACCATTACACACTCACTACACCGGGTAAACCCGCGGATAAAGTGAATTTCCAAGTTAATCGCTCGAAAGGTTTTGAAGGCATGGCATCATCGCCAGATGGTTCAAAACTTTATCCAATGCTTGAGGGTGCTTTGTGGCTAGAAGATAAGCAAGATTATGAGAATGTAAACGGCAAAAAAGCGGCGCGTATTCTTGAGTTTGATGTGAAGAAACAGGATTGGACAGGGCGTAGTTGGCTATATGTATTTGAAGATAACCAGAATGCCATTGGTGATTTTAACCTGATTGATGATTCCCATGGTTTGATTATCGAACGTGATAATGGGGAAGGTACGGTGGATAAAGCCTGTGTTGAAGGGGCGACAAACAAAGAAAACTGCTTCAGCAATTTGGCGAAGTTTAAACGTGTTTATCGGATTGCATTCTCTGATAATAACGAGGGTGGTGCCGTGGATAAACAAGCCTATGTTGATCTGATGAATATCCAAGATCCTGACAATTTAGCGAAAAAACCGTTGAATAATGGCGTGTTTACCTTTCCGTTTTTTACAATTGAAAACGTGGATGTGGTGGATAGCGAGCACATTATTGTTGGCAATGATAATAACTATCCATTCTCCTCCAGCCGCGACCCGAACAAAGCGGATGATAATGAATTTATTTTACTGAAAGTACCTGAATTACTGAAGCCGTAAATCGATAAAGTAATAGACGTACGATGATAGCTGGATCCTTGTTTTTCCCTTGGTTTGATAATTTGCTCGGGTATTTTCCCGAGCTTTTTTATTGGTGTTGGATTAGCGTTTTTTAACCGCGAGAACAGGCGGTTTCATCATCAAGGTAAAAAATAAGATGACCACAACCGGTGCGGCGATAGTCAAAAGTGCGGGAGTAAAACTTCCCGTAAGATCTTTGATGGCTCCAGCAATAAATGGTGCTAAGCATGCAATGGTAGAAATCAGATTTACCACAGAGAATAGTTCTAAATAAGGGCCGCGACCAAAATAGTTAGACAATAAAACACTGGATGCTAAGAAGGTCATTCCATAGCCGACCCCCACACAAATCACGAACATAATTAGCCAGAACCAAGAAGTTGAAATACTTAACGCAACAACCCCGAGAACCATAATAATCAGGCTACCAATCAGTAATCGCT
Source organism: Providencia sp. PROV210 (assembly GCF_028479445.1). NCBI lineage: Bacteria > Pseudomonadati > Pseudomonadota > Gammaproteobacteria > Enterobacterales > Morganellaceae > Providencia > Providencia sp. PROV210. The sequence goes on along the minus strand of NZ_JAMPNQ010000016.1, from coordinate 175,576 downwards.
TCGGTTCGAGCCATTCCCCTGCGGCACCGCCCAAGAAGCGAGAGAAAGCATTCACAAAGGCCATGGTGCTGAGTAAAGAAACCGCGACAGTCATGCCAAAACCACGTTCTTCAATATGCGCGACTGCAAAGCTGTTTACGGTAATGCCGCACCATAGGAATGAGGTATAGGTTGCCGAAATTAAATAGAATTGCCATGTTCTGAGCGCGCCTCTAACAGTCCAAACTTCAGCAGTACGGTAAATGGGTTTGTTGGGATCACTAACGTACTTTTGGGTCACGCTCTTAGCGTGGGACTGCTCTTTTTTACCTTCACGTAGTGCCAGAATAGTGATTAGCGTAACAATACTCAGGTAAACCGCACAGAGTACCCAGTGCATACGCCAAGAACCGAGCTGGTTAGAGGCGTAGAAATAGATCCAAGGACCTGCAACCCCGCCTAATCCTCCTATGGTGAAGTAAACCCCAAAGGCGATAGACTGTTTCTCAAATAAACGTGAAATGACATAGGTGCCCGGTACGGTAGCCAGTAAGGTAAAGCCGACTCCAATTAATGCAGTACCTAGGAAATAGGTGCTAATCGTTTGTGTCGCATATAGGTTATAAAACCCTGAAACAAAGACCAGCATTCCCAGTAATAAGGTTAAACGAACACCAATTTTACGAATTAATACGGAGGGGAGAAAACTTGCTAGACCACAAGTTAATCCGAGTAAGGTAAAGCCGAAACCTGCTTCAGTCCAATTCCATTTTAGTTCATTGATCATACCCGGTAATACCACACCTAAAGAGGTAAAGGTGGTTGCCGTTGCAAGAAAATAGACCATTCCCAGAAGAATAAGAATTGACCATTGATACAATGGGCTAAAGGATGGGGATTGTGTTTCTGGCATGTTGACTCCAGTAAATCCCTGCATTTTCAATGATAAAATTGGGGAGTAAATTGCAGGGTAAAAATAGCACAATGCCCGAAAAATGACTTTCGGGCACGAATGGCGCTATTTTCCCTATTTATTGGCGAGAGTACCAGTCTAATTTTGTTTTTGCCCACTCAATGCCACTTTTATACTCATTTGGCAGCATTGGGATCAGGCTATCAAGGCTATCTTTCAATTTTAGGCAATCAGTATGGGTAAGATTTAAGTGACCCACTTTACGGACAGGGCGGACTTCTTTGTCATACCAATGGAGATGCACTAACGGTAAATTGAGCCAGTCATTATTAACCTCGGTACCAATCAAATTGACCATCACTGCGGGGCTAAAGACTTCAGGAGCTGGCATTGGTAAATTCAAAATGGCACGTAAGTGCAATTCAAATTGGCTGATTGAGGCACCGTTTTGCGTCCAGTGACCACTATTATGCACGCGAGGAGCGATTTCGTTGATCAGCAGCTTGTCACCGACTACGAAACACTCCATTGCCATCACGCCGACATAACCTAATTCATTCATCACTGCGCTTAGCATGGATTGGGCTTGTTGCTGTTGAACAGGGTTAGCATCAGGGAAAGCTACACTGGTTCGTAGAATACCATCTTGATGTAGGTTATGAGTGATCGGGTAGAAAACGGATTCACCGGATTGGCTTCTGGCGCCAATCACTGAGACTTCTGAGTCAAAGGGAATACCTTGTTCAACAATACATTCGCCATAAATCTCAGTGGGTAAGTTTTTTTCGTCACCGGGACGCACACGCCATTGACCGCGCCCATCGTAACCGCCAGTTCTACGTTTAACGATTAGAAAATCCCCAAGCGTAGCGAACAGTTCGGGCCATTGGTCAGGGGAGTCTAATAATGCCCATGGGGCGGTTGATAAATTTAACGAATCAAATAGGCTTTTTTGTGGAAATCTATCGGCTAACCGAGGAAAAATATCTCGGTTAATAAATGCGTTGTGACGTGCTAACTCTTTAGTTAACGGAGTTTCCGGCCAGCGTTCTATTTCTGCGGTGATCACACTTTGTTGATAGGGAACGGCTTCTGGTTCTGCATCTAAACCGACGGGGAAAACAGAAATACCGAGAGGCTCACCAGCTTGGCGGAGCATTCGACCTAATTGACCATTACCGAGGACACAAACCGGTTTCATTACGCTTCCCTCGGATCTGGATTACTTAATACGTCATTAGTTTGCGCTTCACGCCATGCCGATAGGCGATTAAACAGTTCAGCATCATGAGTTGCTAAAATTTGAGCCGCGAGTAATGCGGCGTTTGCGGAACCTGCTTTACCAATTGCTAGCGTACCCACAGGGATGCCTTTTGGCATTTGTACGATGGAATACAGGCTATCTACGCCACTTAATGCAGCACTTTGAACTGGAACGCCCAGTACAGGAACTAACGTTTTAGCCGCTAACATACCCGGTAAATGTGCCGCGCCGCCAGCGCCAGCAATGATCACTTCAATCCCATTTGATTTTGCATTTTCAGCAAACGAAAATAGTTTGTCCGGAGTGCGGTGCGCAGAAACAATTTCTACATGAAAAGGCAGTTGAAGTTCAGTCAACACATCAGCAGCATGCTGCATCGTTGTCCAATCACTTTTAGAACCCATAACAATGGCGATTTTTGCCGCAGATTGAGAAGGAACTTGGGCAGTCATTTGGTGTGATCCCTGTATTGATATAATGTCACCCGAAGGCGGGAAGATGAATTGCCCTGATCATATCATGGTACTAGGGTAAGGAAAACGTTTGCGTGTTTATAAAATAGGCAAACGAGAGGGTTTTAATCTTGATAATTCACAATTGATTCATTAAAAAGGAAAGAAAATTAATTCAATTCCTTGTTCACTGATGACAAATGCAGAGCCTTCATGGTGCCATGCACCTAAAACGCCACGAAAATGCAGCTGACCAGCGATGTTGATTTCATGAATAGCCGGTCGGTGAGTATGCCCGTGGATCATCCACTGAGCTTGGTGCCTTTTCAACGCATTAATCACGGCATCGGGATTGACGTCCATAATCGATTCCGATTTCATGCTGCTGGCATATTGACTATTACGACGCATTTTTTGTGCGATACGGCGGCGAATAAACAGCGGTAAAGCCAGAAATAGACGCTGTATCCAAGGGGTATGAACTTTTTTACGGTAATTTTGATAGGCCGCATCGTCGCTACATAATGTATCACCATGCATAATCAAAATACGTTTGCCATAAAGTTCAAGTAGAGTTTCTTGGGGTAAGATGGTCATTCCACACTGTTTGGCATAGCGTTTACCAATTAAGAAATCACGGTTTCCATGAATAAAATAGCAGGGAATACCGCGTTCGCTAAGTTGTTTCAGTGCGTTGGCAACTTGCTGGTGCAGCGGGTTATTGTCATCATCCCCGATCCAGTAGTTAAAAAAATCGCCAAGAATATACAGGCTGTCCGCATGGATAGCTTGTTGTTCAATAAAATGTAGAAAACCGGCAGTAATTGCCGGTTCATCTTCACTTAAATGCAAATCTGCAATGATATAAGTGGACATAAATCAGGGATTACTCGCTGACTGTCACTTTTTCAATCACAACATCTTCGCGAGGTACGTCTTGGTGGTGTCCACTGCGACCAGTAGAAACGCCTTTGATTTTGTCAACGACGTCCATGCCTTCAACCACTTCAGCAAATACGCAGTAACCCCAACCATCTGGGCGCTCTGAACGGAAGTTTAAGAAGTCATTATCAGCGACGTTGATGAAGAATTGTGCTGTTGCTGAGTGTGGATCGTTAGTACGAGCCATTGCTAATGTACCGCGGCTATTTTTCAGACCGTTATTAGCTTCGTTTTTGATAGTCGCTTTAGTGTCTTTTTGGACCATGCCAGGCTCAAAACCGCCGCCTTGGATCATGAAGCCATTAATAACACGATGGAAAATGGTATTATTGTAGAAACCTTCACGGCAGTAGGTTAAAAAGTTTTCGACAGTAATTGGTGCTTTATCAGCGAAAGTTTTAATAACGATGTCACCGTGATTGGTATGAAATGTAACCATAATAGCTATCCTGAATAATTGTTTTTTATGCGCTCACTTGCGAAAGCGTTGAGATCAGCAAGTTTATATCATAGATAAAACTCAACTTGAAGTAACAGCGCATTTTGTAAATATTTATAGCATAACAGAGATATAACAAACTGAATGCCAAAGTGGGGAGTTTACCTTGCTTTCTAGTGCAGTTCGCGATTCAATATTAGGCTATTTTCGTCAGTTTTTTCTGGATATTATATCCGCAATCATACGATAATCTGATGTATGATAGGTATACACGTACTAATAAAATGGAAATAAATAGATGCTACAAATTTTCAATACACTGACTCGCCAAAAAGAAGAATTTAAACCCATCCATGCTGGAAAAATTGGGATGTACGTGTGTGGCATCACCATTTACGATTTGTGTCATATTGGTCACGGTCGTACCTTTGTGGCTTTCGACGCCATTAGCCGTTACTTACGTTATTTGGGATATGATCTTAATTATGTGCGTAACGTGACCGACATTGATGACAAAATCATCAAACGTGCGGCTGAAAACAATGAAAGCGTGGAAGAATTAACGACGCGTATGCTGGCTGAAATGCACAAAGATTTTGATGCGTTAAATATTTTACGCCCAGACAGTGAGCCTCGCGCGACTCGCCATATTCATGAAATTATTGAACTAACTGAAAGCTTAATTGAACGTGGGCATGCGTATGTTGCAGATAATGGCGACGTCATGTTTGAGGTTAAAACTGACCCTAATTACGGTTTACTGTCTCGTCAAGATTTAGACCAACTGCAAGCGGGAGCTCGCGTTGAAGTCGCGGATGTTAAACGTAACCCAATGGATTTTGTGTTATGGAAAATGTCAAAAGAAGGTGAACCAAGTTGGGAATCTCCATGGGGCTTAGGCCGTCCCGGCTGGCATATTGAATGTTCGGCGATGAATAGTAAAACGCTGGGAAGCCATTTTGATATTCACGGTGGGGGTTCCGATTTGATGTTCCCACATCATGAAAACGAAATTGCGCAATCAACTTGTGCTCATGAAGGACCTTACGTTAACTATTGGATGCACTCGGGGATGGTCATGGTTGATAGAGAGAAAATGTCTAAATCTCTCAATAACTTCTTCACTATCCGTGATGTTTTGCAATATTACGATGCAGAAACCGTACGCTACTTCCTGTTGTCAGGTCACTATCGTAGCCAACTGAACTATACCGAAGAAAATTTAAAGCAGGCACGTACTGCATTAGAGCGTCTGTATACATCATTACGTGGCACTGATAAATCAGTGGCGCCAGCGGGTGGCGAAGCTTTCAAAGCCCGTTTCTGTGAAGCCATGAATGATGATTTTAATACGCCAGAAGCTTATTCCGTACTGTTTGATATTGCGCGTGAAATTAACCGTCTGAAAACAGAAGATATGGCGGCGGCAAATGGTATGGCTGCACAGCTGCGTGAACTGGCAAAAGTTCTGGGACTGTTAGAACAAGAGCCAGAAGCTTTCCTGCAAGGTGGAGCACAAGGCGAAGATGATGCCGAAGTGGCGAAAATTGAAGCGCTGATTAAACAACGTAATGATGCGCGTCAAAGTAAAGATTGGGCATTGGCGGATCAGGCGCGTGATGCATTGACGGCGATGGGGGTTGTGTTGGAGGACTCTTCTGCTGGCACGACGTGGCGTCGCAAGTAATATTCGTTATATTTCGCGCTGTGGCGTTGTTGGCGTCGCTCGGCTACTCGGGTCACATACTTATGTATGCTCCCCGAGATATCCTTGCTAGCCGCCTAGCCACCGCACAAACTATTTAGAATATTGCTCTTTGTCATATTTCGCGCTGTGGCGTTGTTGGCGTTACTCGGCTACTCGGGTCACGTACTTATTTCTCTCCATTCTTCGAACTGTAGCTGTGTTGCCTACACTCGCTAACCCTAGTCACATACTTGTGTATGCTTCTAGGGATTAGCTCCTTTGGCACCTTGCTACAATTCGAATAATTTAGAGAATTTAAGCGGATATAAACGCGTAAATAAAATCTACTAGAAATGTTCTATTTTTAGTGATTGATATTTAAGTTTATGTAAACTAACAAATAATAAGACCCACTAAAAAATAACTATTTTTGGTGGGCTTTTTTATTGGTTTTTTGGCTAAAAATGCAAGCGAGGTTATGACGGAAATGAATACTGTTAAGTGAATCGAGTTTTAATTCACTGACTAACATAAATAAGGATGAATATGTTTCCAATAAATCTAACTCGCCCATCTGTATCTCAAGCAATTGTCACTCCCGCAGTAGCTAGCTCGGAGCACTCTAATTTATCTGAGAGTCTCCAATGCATCAAAAACATATCTCAAACGGAAAATGTGTCTGCAAAAGTAAAACCAACATTGAAAAAAAGGTTGGGGCTAAAACTTAATTTTGCTGTACTTGCACAGCAATCCGCATTTGATAAATTACAGGTACAAACGACAAAAATTATCAATGAAAAAGGCATTGAATATGATACTCAAAAACGAGGGCAACTCTATCCTGAGATCGGTGCTGCGAAACAGACGCAAGTCTCTATTCTGAATAAAAATTGGGAAAGGGTCTTATTGTCAGCGAATCGATTAGCAGTTAATGATATGGGGCTTGCTATTCGCTGCCAGTATCCAAGGAATAATACGCAAGCGATTGAAAATCATTTAACTATGTTGGTTGATAATCGAGTGCCATTGCTGGTGGTATTATCATCAAATAATGAAATTAAGCCTTTTTTTGGTAGAGAAAAAAGTTTGCCTAGCTATTTTATTAGCTCAAAAAAATATGGTGAGATTAAAGTTAAATCCTTAAGAATAAGAGCAGATTATCAGGTTGATAGAAATCATCATTCAAAAAGTCAGCCTCCGTTAAAATTTAATCAATATAATTTAGAGATAAATGACCGGGGAAGAAAGCATCATTTGCCAGTGATTCACATTACTAATTGGGGGGATGGAAATACGATATCTACAGGGGAATTAAAAAAATTAAGTCGTATGGTGAATGTGTTGACCCATGGGAGTCTGATTAAACTAAAAAAATATCATAATGTGGAAATTGATGGAAAAAATAAACCGTTACCAGTTATCCATTGTAAAGCGGGCATAGGACGAACGGGAGTTTTAGCTGCGGCAATGCAATTAACTAAGAAAGATAATACACTCACAGTGGATGATGTTGTGACGGCGTTACGTACATCAGGGAATGCAAATATGGTACAGACGGAGGCTCAATACAATACATTGCTCGAGTTACAGCAATTTATTCAAGCCGCGCGGAAAATGTCTTCTTAAAAATAAAGCAGGTAAGCTGATACTCCTCAGCTTACCTCGATTGACTATTCTTGAACCTGAATTTGCTCGCTTCCCATAGAAACGACTTTTCCAGCTACAATCTTGCAGCGTTTGCGGGTCTCTACAACACCATCGACTTGCACAAGTCCATCAGCAATCATTGCTTTTGCCATCGCACCACTTTCAGCCCAACCTTCAGTTTTTAGTAGGTCGCATAGCTCAATATGAGGATGTCCATCAAGACGAAAAATTTCCATTGTTACTCCAAATTACATTAAATATCGTGGTACTCTTCGCACGCTTGTAGCGTATTTTGAATAAGAGTAGCCACTGTCATTGGTCCAACACCACCGGGCACTGGTGTGATCCAAGAGGCACGTTTTGACGCTTCATCAAAATCGACATCGCCAGTTACTTTGCCATTTTCTAAACGGTTAATACCGACATCAATAACAATAGCGCCTGGTTTAATCCATTCGCCCGGAATAAAATTCGGTTTACCAACCGCGACAACTAATAAATCAGCGCTGCGAACATGTTGTTCGAGATCTTTGGTAAAGCGATGAGTGACGGTCGTTGTGCAGCCTGCTAATAATAATTCAAGGCTCATTGGACGACCAACAATATTTGATGCGCCAATGATCACAGCATTTAAGCCGTAAGTATTAATATCATAACGTTCTAGTAGGGTAACAATCCCTCTAGGAGTACATGGGCGTAAGCGAGGAGCACGTTGGCATAAGCGACCCACGTTGTAAGGATGGAAACCATCAACGTCTTTATCTGGATGAATTCTTTCAATCACTTTGACATTATCAATGCCAGCTGGTAACGGCAATTGAACTAAAATGCCATCAATTTCTGGATCTTGATTGAGGTCATCGATAAGTTTCAGAAGCTCAGCTTCTGTTGTCGTGTCTGGCAAATCATAAGAACGAGATAAGAAACCGACTTCTTCACATGCGCGGCGTTTGCTGCCCACATAGATTTGAGAGGCTGGGTTTGCACCCACTAAAATCACGGCGAGTCCAGGAGCACGTTTGCCGTTGGCAACGCGAGTTTGTACTTTTTGAGCAACTTCCTGTCTAATTGCTTGCGCAATCGTTTTCCCATCAATAATTTTTGCTAACATCTGTAACTTAATCCATATATGAGACACGGGGGATGCCCCTATTTTGTCAGAACTTGCACCCCTTGTCAGTTCAAACTGTTATATAAAATGACCACATAGCTATTTTAGTAGCGAAAAGCCATTGACTCAGCGCTCAGCAACCGTATAATTCAACGCCATCAGCCAGATAGGCTGCCCGCATGTACAATGCGCCCTTAGCTCAGTTGGATAGAGCAACGGCCTTCTAAGCCGTAGGTCACAGGTTCGAATCCTGTAGGGCGTACCATTTCGAAGTCAATGGACATCAATCGATGTCTTTTTTATGCCTAAAATTCAGTGAATTAGCTGATTTTAACCTTTCTTCGTTCAACTGACGTCTACCTATATCAACCTACATCAAGTAATATTTGTTGGTATATGCGTTGGTACATACAGGTTCAATGAATTTTTATACCAACACAAACTCATGGGAGTTCCTATATGGCACTAACAGATGTGAAGGTAAGAACGGCAAAGCCTGCCGACAAAGGATACAAACTCACTGACGGTGAAGGGATGCACCTTTACGTGCATTCTAATGGTTCTAAATACTGGCGGTTACAATATCGATTCGACGGAAAACAAAAAACATTAGCACTTGGCGTCTACCCTGAAATTTCTTTAGCGGATGCAAGACAGCGTAGAGATGAAGCAAAACGTCAAATAGCTAACAATATTGACCCTTCAGAACAGAAAAAGCTTGAGAAGATAGAACGTAAATCAGCGGTTAATAATACATTTCAAGCTGTAACCCTTGAATGGCACGAGTATAAAAAACCAAACTGGTCTAAAGGTTATGCAGAAGATCTGATGGAGTCATTTGAAAATGACATTTTTCCTGATCTAGGTAAAAGGCCAATTGCTGAAATTAAGCCACTAGAAGTACTCAGTACGTTGCGTAAACTAGAAAAAAGGGGAGTGCTGGACAAGTTACGTAAGATCCGTCAAGCATGTAACCAAGTCTTCAGATATGCGATTGTAACGGGCAAAGCGGAATACAACCCTGCCTCTGAACTTGCTAGCGCATTAACACCTCCTAAAGCACAGCATTACCCTCATTTACTTGCTAATGAATTACCTGAGTTTCTTAATGCATTAAATCATTATTCAGGTAGCCCAATTACTCGGTTAGCAACTAAAATCCTGATGTTAACAGGCGTGAGAACTATTGAGCTGCGTTTAGCAGAATGGGGGGAGTTTGATTTCGAACGCTGTATTTGGGAGATCCCCAAAGAAAGAATGAAAATGCGACGCCCACATCTTGTTCCATTATCGACTCAAGTCATCACGGCATTACGTGAAGTTCATGCTATTACCGGACGTTATAAACTAGTATTCCCCGGTAGAAATGACATTACCAAGCCAATGAGCGAAGCGAGTGTTAATCAGGTCCTTAAACGTATTGGTTATCATGGAAAAGCAACTGGACATGGTTTTAGGCACACAATGAGCACTATCTTGCATGAGAAGGGATTCAATACTGCATGGATTGAGCTTCAACTCGCTCATGTTGATAAGAATACGATCCGTGGTACGTATAACCATGCTCAGTATATGGATGGACGGAGCCAAATGATGCAGTGGTATGCGGATTATATTGATGAGTTGGAGTGTGGGGTAGGGAATGTGATTAGTTTGAGTTTTAAGTAATGATTTTCATCTTTACCATAAAAGGTAAAGATGAAAATAGGTTTATTTTATATTTTCTTTGTGTTTTTCATAAATACTTATTTTTTTTGATTCAAGTATTTTCATTATAGATGCTTTTATTTTATTTATTTTACTGTTAGATGAACCTTTCCCATTGAACGATTTAAAATCAATCACTAGCTCCGCTGTTTCTACTTTTCTAGATGAAAATTCAGGGAACTCATAGGATATTTTACATTCTGCATTATATCCAATATCTTCCATTGTATAACTTGCAACTAGTTTAGATATTTTTAAATTCGGATGTAACTTTTTGTTAGTAAAGAAAATTGACTCACTTAAGGTTCCTTTTAATTTTAATTCATCAATATTTTTTTCTAGCCATTTTAAATCATCCGGAAAACTATTTGATGAATCAGGGTAAAAATCAACATCAATGATTTTTTGATAATAAAATTCATTTTGAAAGTGTGATTTTGCAATATCTTCTAAAAAAGCTATTCTTCCTGAATTATTAAAATGATTGAATTGAATTTTAAGCATTTCAGAATCTTGCTTAATATGCCCTTGAGATTTTAAATGAATATTAAGGTTTTTGAGTATCTTTTCAGCAACTAATTTTGTTTCATTTGATGTATGATTTAAAGAAATATTAACCTCTATTTTCTCAGAGGATTGTTTTTTCTCAAGCTCTATTCTTCCAGAAAAATACTGTTCAACTTCATCCCAAGAATTCATTAGGTCAATTCGCTTTATGCTAAAATCTAGAGCTATTGAATCTTCATTGTCATCCTTGACATAAAATCCAGAGATATTTTCAACGCTATAATTACAAAAAGGGTCATCAATCAACTCGTCTAAGTTGAGGTCATCGCCAATAGCATCAATTAATGTATCTTTAGAACTCCATTCTAAAGTTCGCATATTTACCTTAGAACTATGCTCTTTTGTTTTTATTTTTTCTTGTAATTCATTGAATTCTAAAGGAGTTATCAAGGACTTAATCAATAATGGAACTGTGTTGCTTTTATCGTCATTTGATACGAAAACACCACGCTGCCTTAAAACTGATTTGATGTCAGATTTACTTATTTTATTTTGTGATAAGAGCGTTTTTAAATTATCACCACTAGGTAATATATTATTAATCATAGATTAGCCTCTAAATGTTTCATGAAATGAACCAACCTCAAAATTAATATCTTCACCAACTACTAATTTTAATCTATCAATGCTTTCCTTTGCACTAAGTTCATTAAAGTCGTTGAAAAAAAACCTAAGTTCTTTAGATATATCTGAAACTAAATTACGCGTACAAGATATAAGTCTTTCCAAACTATCAGCAGAAAATGGTTCAGATGAAACTAAGCAAATGATTGGTTGTAAATTATTATTTCTTTCTATTACGAAAGGTAGGATTGGTGATGATATATATTCAACGGGTAATATCTTTCCGTAATATTTTTTATTGGGGCTGATTAAATTTAATGATGTTGGTGGGTAATAAAAATTTACATTTTCTATGCCATATTTTTTATTTATAAAAGTAATCCCATCATATAGAAATGAAGCTCTTTTGTTATCAATGACATGAATTATTCTAAACTTAAGGTCGTTATTTATTTGTGAGTTTTTTATCTTACTTAAAATATCTTGGTTGTTAGGGTCAGTATCGTTATTTATATAAAATAAAATACCAGAATCAACGTATTTATAACCACTGAGTTTATTATCAGTGGCAATTTGAGTATTTATATCCTTTTTTAAAGACGATTTAGAATAACATTCAATTGCAATTGCAATATCTTCAAAATGTGATTTGAAGTTTGATGGTATACTTTTATACGGATTTGATGAATATTTTGAGGAAATTAGAATGTTTTCTATAACTTTAGATTCTAGAGGGGAGTTATAAGCAAATAAGGCATCAATTCCATGGGTTTCCTTCTTGTGTTTTCGGGTATGACAGGTTACATATTTGTTTGTAGCATGGTTTTTCCAGCCGAATAGGTTCAGAAAGTGAGATACAATATCCTCTCCCTTATCGCCAACTAGCTTAGAAAATTCCCCCATATTTTTATCCCTTTAAAATTTATAGAATTAAAATCTATTTAGGTTGCACTTAATAGTTAAAGAAATCAAAAAAATGCGTTCTGATATTCTATAGCTATACATCTGTCTTACATCATATAAAAGCATTCTAAAACTGATTGGAATATGTAAATGACTTTATGCTAGTGTAGACGTTAATACATTAGCGTATCTAAAATATTTTGTCTTCCATTATGCCATAAATTTGATGGTATAATGGATTGTATTGTAGTTAAGTTCTATAGGTAATTGTAAGTATAGATGTTAATGGAATTTCATTTTATGGCAATTTTTGAGTATGCAATATGTAGCAGAACAAATAAACTTATCCATATAGATAACGTAATGAGTGGATTGAAATGCAACTGTGTTTGCCCCGGTTGTGGCGATAAAATGGTCGCTAGAAAAGGTAAAATCAAAGAACATCATTTTGCTCATTATATAGTGTCTGAAAAAGATTCATGTCGAATGACCATGATTCATAGATTTTTTCAAGAGTATTTTACAATATTGGATTTTCTTGAAATTCCTGAAATGGAAATGATTGCTCATGATACGATCATAAATATACCTAGAAGAAATTTACGAGTATTGAGTGCTCAAAAGGAAATTAAAATTGGGAGTTATCGTGCAGATGTGTTATTAAAAACTAGTATTGGTGAAATAATTATTGAAATTTGCGTTACACATAAAAGTACTCGAGAGAAAATTGATTATTTTAAAATAAATAACTTGGCAGCAATTGAATATGATTTTAGTGGTTATAAAGATAGGCCAATAGAAGAAGCTATAGCTGCATTGAAATATAATATTTTGAAATTCGAATGGGTCAGGTATTTTAAGAGTGAATATTATATTTCAAAAGTTATAAAAGAAAGATGCTATCTAAATGAGCTTGTAAAAAGTAAAGCTGAAAAAATATTTGAAAATTATGATGATGCTAAGCAATTATTTTTACCAGAATTAAAACATTGGGTTGAAATAGATTATGAAAATAAATCTCATAGATTAGAAATTACTCTTTTTAAGCGAGGTGTTTCTAGATTTGAGCACGTATATCAGTGTTTTTTTGAGGATTATTATGTTGTTGTATATACAAGGAAAAGTGGTTTTTTAAAAGTTCTATATTTGCCTAGTGGTTGTGATATTCCTCTTGGTTTTCGTAAAGAGAAAAATAGTGTATTAGTAAAAACAATTTCTCATGATCCAAGAATTATTGAATCAAGCTCATGGCTTCACTATGCTCCTTTACAAGAAAGGTTAAGTAATGTACATGATGAAGTATATGCTAAATTTAGCCATGTAAAAAAAGTTGAATGTACTTTATCACATTTGGCTGAAAGTTATTTACAATTTAATAAGGATAAGGCATTTGGTTTGTATTATAAGAAATGGCGAAAATGGTTAATTAAAAATAATATGGTGAGAAATGGGATAGGTTATAGTATAAAGATTCCTGATGTTTTAAAAACGTATAGAAATGATGCTAGTTTCTGGATGTTCAATTCTTGGTCTATTTTTGTGTTGGTGAATTTAATTCAAATAATAGACCAATTTGAACTTGGTAATAGTATTTCTTACGGTGAAATATTTAAGGGTTTAAGTGAACGTTTTTATTTAAATAATGAATATATTGATATCTTAAAAGAGGGGTTAGAGTGTGAATACATGTCAGAAAATAAAAAGAAGTTAATTATAGTTCCGCATATTATTCGCTCAATGGTGAGCAGTTTTATTAGTTATGGATATATTCAAGTTTTCGATGATTATTTAGTTAAAAATATTAATTTGTTGCCTTTATTAGCTTGTGAATTTCATAAGGTAAATGAAATTAAATTTCCTTCAGAAACTGGCAAATCGATAGTTAGTTAAGTTATAAGGTGTTTGGGTTTCATCTAATAATAGATAGCAGAAATACTGTTGCATTTTAGAATTCATCAAATATTTTTTAATATTAATTATCAATGAATTAGTTGCCACTAAGTGGTTTTTTTGTGTTTTTGACTCATTCAGTATCCGTCTTATGTATCCCATAGTTATAATATACAAATAGTTTATATATGTTTTGACATATATGTTCAGGGTGTGTATTTTTAAATTATAAGTAAAGGAGCATACATGGAACCATTACAACTGTTTAAAATTTTAGGTGATCAAACAAGGCTCGATATCGTGTTGCTTTTGAAAGCATCTGGTGAGCTATGCGTCTGTGATATCTATACGGCCTTGAATTTATCGCAACCAAAGACTTCTCGGCACCTAGCAATGCTAAGAGAATCAGATCTTTTGCTCGACTCAAAACATGGTAAATGGGTTCATTATCGGTTATCTCCGGCATTACTACCGTGGGTGAAAAGTGTCATTGATGTCACTTACGCCACAGAGAAAAATAGAGTTGCAGATTTGCTCAAACGCCTAGAGACAAAAGAATCTGCGAGTAGTTGTTCCGCATAAAATTTTTTAAATTAATACATATGAAAAAACATATATAAGGTTGAGGTATGAAAAAACTAGAAGTCTTTGACCCAGCGTTATGTTGTAGCACTGGTGTTTGTGGAACAGAAGTCGATCAAGCATTGGTAGACTTCGCAACAGATGTGGATTGGTTAAAAAAACAAGGGGCAAATATAAGGCGTTTTAATTTAGCACAAGAGCCAATGGCGTTCGTTAACAACACAAAAGCAAAAACATTTTTGGAAACCGCAGGTGCCGAGTCACTTCCACTATTGATTCTGGATGGTGAGATTGTGCTGACTGGTCGATACCCAAAACGACATGAGCTAGCAAGATGGTTTGGTATTCGACCGAATATTGAAAAAGCCGAAATTGTTAAATCGTGTTGTGGTAATGGTAAAACGTGTTGTTAACAGGAGCAATAAAATGAAATTTTTAGATAACACACCTAATTATTTATTTTTTACTGGAAAAGGTGGTGTGGGTAAAACCTCTATTTCCTGTGCGACCGCAATTAAGTTGGCTGAAAAAGGGAAAAAAGTCTTACTGGTGAGCACTGATCCAGCTTCTAACGTTGGGCAAGTATTCTCTCAATCGATAGGCAACAATATTAAGCCAGTAACATTGGTTCCAAATCTATTTGCTATTGAAATAGACCCTCAAGCCGCAGCCGAAGAATATCGAAACAAAATTATTAATCCAATCAAAGAAAGTTTACCTGAAGCGGTAATTCAAAGTATTACGGAACAGCTATCAGGTGCCTGTACCACAGAGATTGCAGCTTTCGATGAATTTACTGGATTGTTAACTAATACCGAAATTACGGGGCAATTTGACCATATCATTTTTGATACCGCACCAACGGGGCATACCATCCGTTTATTACAACTCCCGAGTGCATGGAGTGATTTTATTAGTGACAATCCTGATGGTGCGTCATGTTTAGGGCCAATGTCTGGTCTTGATAAACAACGTGAGCAGTACAGCATGGCGGTGGAAGCGTTGAGTGATAAATCACTAACAAGGCTAGTCTTAGTTGCACGACCTCAGTTTGCCGCATTGAGGGAAGTCGCAAGAACCTATAGCGAGTTATCATCTCTGGGGATCAAAAATCAACAATTGATTGTCAATGGTGTTTTCCCTGAAACGGCGATGACTGAAAATGATAAGTTATCCCATGCGCTCTACTCTCGTGAACAAGCGGCATTAGCGTCTATGCCAGAAGCACTACGCTCGTTACCTGTCGATATTCTTTATTTACAAAATATCAATATGGTGGGTGTCGATGCACTGAAGCAGTTGTTATCTAATGACTTACCACAAGTTCCAACTATTACCTCGACAAAACAACCTATTTCTTTACCTACCTTGTCAGAACTGGTTGGCGAAATATCTCAGCAACAGCATGGGCTGATTATGTTAATGGGTAAAGGTGGTGTAGGGAAAACAACGATTGCGGCCTCAATCGCAGTTAAATTGGCAGAAAAAGGGCTTGATGTACATCTAACTACATCTGATCCAGCTGCGCATATTGAATCAACCCTCGATGGTGTTTTACCCAATCTTCAAGTTAGCCGAATTGACCCTATCGCTGAAACTGAGCGTTATCGTAATTATGTCTTAGAAACCAGAGGGAAAGATTTAGATGCCGAGGGACGTGCATTACTTGAGGAAGATTTACGCTCTCCATGCACAGAAGAAATTGCGGTATTTCAGGCTTTTTCTCGCATCATTAGAGACGCGGGTAAACGTTTTGTCGTCATGGATACTGCGCCGACTGGGCATACATTATTACTTCTGGATGCAACAGGGGCATATCATAAAGAAATTGCTAAAAAAATGGGCGAAAAAGGCCATTATTTAACGCCGATGATGCAATTACAAGATCCTGAACGCACCAAAGTTATTATTACGACACTCGCTGAAACTACGCCTGTGCTTGAGGCGGAGAACTTACAAAATGATTTAATACGGGCAGATATACATCCGTGGGCGTGGGTAATCAATAACAGTCTATCTATCACAGAAACAACATCACCATTGTTACTTTCAAGAGCTGAACAGGAAGTCGCTCAGATTAAAAAAGTGACATCAACATTGGCAAAACGTGTTGCTATTGTTCCTTTGCTTGAAACAGAGCCTGTGGGGATATCTGCATTAAGTCAGCTTGCAGAGTAAGTTTTATTTTCTAAAAATAAAAGGTGCGGAAAAGCACCTTTTAAATGAGGTTGTTATGTTTATTGCCGCATTGATTTTTATTTTAACGATCACCTTTGTTATTTGGCAACCCAAAGGACTGGGTATTGGCTGGAGTGCCACAGTAGGGGCTGTATTGGCACTGATCTTTGGTGTGATCAGTTTTCAAGATATTCCTATTGTTTGGAACATTGTTTGGAATGCCACGGCGACATTTGTTGCCGTAATTATCATTAGCCTACTTTTAGATGAAAGTGGTTTCTTTGAATGGGCTGCATTACATGTTGCCAAATGGGGTGGGGGTAAAGGAAAACTGTTATTCAGTTATATCGTGTTACTTGGTGCAACGGTTGCGGCCTTGTTTGCCAATGATGGCGCAGCATTGATATTAACGCCCATTGTGATTGCGATGTTATTGGCACTTGGTTTCAACAAAGGCACGACATTAGCATTTGTCATGGCTGCCGGGTTTATTGCAGATACGGCGAGCTTGCCGCTGATTGTTTCGAACCTTGTGAATATCGTTTCTGCGGACTTCTTTAATATTGGATTTACGGAATATGCATCGATTATGGTGCCAGTGGATATTGCTGCAATTATTGCAACATTAGCGATGCTGCATTGGTTTTTCCGCAAAGATATTCCTAAACAATATGATGTTACCAAACTGAGTGAACCGACTTTAGCCATTAAGGACATGACAACGTTTAAAACAGGTTGGCTGGTATTGGTACTGCTACTTATTGGTTTCTTTGTCTTAGAACCATTAGGTATTCCAATCAGTGCAATTGCGGCTATTGGCGCTTTAATTCTTTGGGTGATTGCAGCCAGAGGCCATACGATTAATACCAAAAAAGTATTACGTGGAGCACCGTGGCAAATCGTCATTTTCTCTTTAGGTATGTACTTGGTTGTTTATGGTTTAAGAAATGCAGGGTTAACCGATTATCTTTCTGAAACGCTCAATTACCTTGCAGACAAAGGGTTATGGGTAGCAACAATTGGTACGGGATTTATAACTGCATTTTTATCCTCAATAATGAATAACATGCCAACGGTGTTAATTGGTGCGCTATCCATAGAAGGAAGTGAAGCATCAGGGTTAATTCAACAAGCGATGGTGTATGCCAATGTGATTGGCGCCGATTTAGGTCCAAAAATCACACCAATAGGTAGCTTGGCGACATTGTTGTGGCTGCATGTTTTATCGCAAAAAAACATGACCATTACATGGGGATATTATTTCAAAACCGGGATTATCATGACTATCCCTGTGCTCATTGTCACACTCGTTGCTTTAGTACTTCGACTTTCACTGTTAAATTAAAGGTAACCCCATGAATGAGATCACTATCTACCATAACCCCAATTGTGGCACTTCGCGTAATACCCTTGCCATGATCCGCAATAGTGGTGTTGAGCCAACGATTATTCATTACCTAGAAACACCTCCGACTAAGGATGTGTTAGTGCAACTTATCGCCGATATGAAAATCACAGTCAGCGAATTACTACGGAAAAATGTTGAGCCCTATGAGCAATTAAATTTAGAAAATAACCTTTATTCCGATGAGCAATTGATTGATTTTATGTTGCAGTACCCGATACTGATTAATAGGCCGATTGTAGTCACTCCGCTAGGCGTAAAGTTGTGCAGGCCTTCAGAGGTAGTGTTAGATATATTGCCTAATCAGCAACAAAGTGAATTTATCAAGGAAGATGGTCAAATAGTGATTGGTAGTCACGATGTAAAAATTCAAATGAAGAGGCCAGTTAAGCATAAACCCTAAGAAAGTGAATGAGATTGAGTGTTGTTGGCAACTTCAACACTCTGTATGTGTTTGTGCTGTTAATTAAATAAAATATGTTGTTGTGAATAATACATAATCATTCATTATTATCTCCAGCCCCTGGTTCTCCATCTGCTTGCCAATGATCCTCTCCACCAGCTGGTAACTATTCTTGATATAGGGATGAAGCATTCCGTGAGCGACAGTAAGTTTGGTAAGTCCATTCAGTCAGAGTTGGTAAAGGCGTAGCAATGTCTCATAAAGAGCATGATACTTTCTCATTGTTGAGTTTTCAGTGTGACTTAAATGTTGGTGTTACTAACGCAGAATAGGAGAGTGATGTGATGGTTAGACTCTGGATTCGGCAATACGTGCTTGTAACCAATTTTCAACTTCGCTCTTTAACCAACGAGAACTACGCCCCAGTTTTATCGGCTTTGGAAACTCCCCATCTTGGATCAATTTATAAAACCATTTATCTGTTAGTCCGGTTAAGCGGGTTATAAATTTCATATCAACGAATTGGTCATCTAATAAGGGAATCGCTTGAGTGCTCATTATTGAACTCCTGTCTTTAAAGTTAAAAGGCAGAAGGGATATCGATGAATATTTAGGGATATCTCTCTTCCAAAAGATATCCCCCTCATGTTTTTTATTGGTAGATTAACGGCTGCACCCAAAAGAACGCTCGCCATCACCATAATATTTTGTATGCTCTTTGGCTAAGTAACGACAACGCTGGTTTAATTTGAATATCGCACTTTCATTGTGGGTTTCATTATTATCTAGCCAAGTAACGGCGTTGTCCGGGATATGAACTAAATAACGCTTATCAGGATGGTTTACACCAATAGCACTACACCATGCTTGTTGTACTAATGCATAGAGCGTCCCTTTGGTTTTAATAAAATCACCTAGGTTCCAATAAACATCTTTATTTAATAGCAAAAGTACATGGTAGTGTTTTTTGTTTTTTATCTCACCAAACTCTCTGACCCATACATAAAACAAAGGGCATGAATGGTTACGCTTCCATATTTTATTTTTACGTTTTAGGTCAGCATTTATTTTTGCTTTTAACGATTCAAAAAATCGGGTGATGGCATTGGAGTCACTTAAGTGAATTATATCCGATGAAGGAAATCGCAAGTCCACTCGAATAGCAGTAACTCGATTATAGGTTGAGAGTGATTTACGGATGGTGTGGTTTATCTTTTGAATGTAATGCTCGTTGTAGGTGTTTCTAGACATGATTGATACCTTTGGTTGGTTTTATTTTCATATCTAGAATGGATGTTGTTAAAAATAAGAATTCATCACTTTAGAAAAATGATGAGCATATGAATTAGTGAGTCAGTGACAGGGTAATGATTAATGTTCTAGGTGTAGTTATGGGATAGGTTTTCTTTATTAAGATAATACTATACCAACACGGCAAGGCTCTTCTCTATCTCATCACCGATGACCGTGACAGAGCGCTTTTGAACAAAGGTGAACTGATACTTTTTCAAGTAGTTCAACTCTGATATTAGCTTATCTAAAGATTAGTCTTCATTCTAATAATAATTTGTGTGGTTATAGTGATTTTCAACACATAAATACTGATTGTTATGTAGCATAATAACATCTTAAATACTACGTAAAATACAGCGTAAAGGTCTGCAAAAAATACTAGGTGGAGAGAGTGTATGATAAGTGTAGATGTAAATGATAATTATTTGGAGTGTAGACAATATTATGCTGTCCTATTCTGTATGCTTTCAGAAAAAACACTATTACCTGAAGATTTTTATAAAATGATTATCGAGGCAAGAGGTAAGAATGTTAATACGTTAATTCGTGAGTTGAATCAGCATGTCGGGAATGTCTTAAATAATGTTGATCATTATTTAAGAAAGGTGGAGAGAAAAACTATTCCAATAGAACAACTATCTTTTTTAAGGGATGAAAGAATATCATTTGTTATCTTAAACTTTCTCATGAAGTCGTATAATAAATACCTTATAGAAATGGGTCATAAATCAATTATGGCTGGAGTGTATAATTATTCACCTTTAAATTTGATGCCAATGATGGGTAAAAATATACCTTTTCATTATATTGTTTGTTTTTTGGATTTTATAGTTTTATTTATGACCCCTAAAGATTTTAATGCGATAGTTTTTCAAATGAGAGATAAAGCTTCATCTATTACCAAAGAATATCCAGATCCTTTTTCATTTTTGTCAAAAAAAACTGAAGCGTTAAAATGGATAGGAGAGAGGATGATGCGCGAAAATATTGCTGCTGATGATGATGTTAATGTTCTTATTAAAAATCAGAAATGGAAAATAATTGTTTCCTGTTTTGATTATTGGGCTGTTATTTCAACCGTAGAACGTGTAAAGCTTTTTTTATTTCAAACAAGGAAGGCATGGAGCCAAAAAAAGTATCGTGATGGAGTTAAAGATAAGGCTGTACTCAATACGTATATTTCAAAATCATCTATGTTGAAATTAAAAGAAATAGCTAAAAATCATAATAAAAATATTAACGAAATTATCGAGGCGATGATTGAAGAAATTGTTTTGCCACGAGATCCACTTAAAGAACTCATATCGTTAGTTGAAAAGAAAAATTAAAACAATTTCAAATATATATTATTACCTTGAATGATGATGAATTTATTTTCAAGGAAGCAATATGAACGAATATCCTGAATTAGGAAGGGTTATTTCTGCCTTTCCTGCTTCATTTAAAAATCTGTTTTTCAACCAACTCAACTACCTAATAAACTACTCCCCCACCATCGGCCTGATGGGTAAAACCGGAGCAGGAAAATCCAGCCTTATCAACGCACTATTCCAATCGACATTATCACCCGTGAATAATGTCTCTGGCTGCACACGCCAAGCCCAACGCTTCAGTATGAAGATGAACAACCATACGCTCACCTTTATTGATTTACCCGGCGTGGGGGAAAGCCTTGAGCGAGATAAAGAATACCACCAGCTCTATCGTAGTTTATTGCCAGAACTGGATTTAATCATTTGGGTACTCAAAGCGGATGACAGAGCATGGTCTTCGGATGAACAGTGTTATCGCTTTCTCACTGAGCAATGCGGTTATCAACCTAAGAGATTTCTATTTGTGCTGAACCAAGCCGACAAGATAGAGCCCTGTCGCCAGTGGGATGAAGTGTGCCAGCAACCATCCTCTGAGCAAGTAGCTAACTTGGAATTGAAGCAACAAGCCGTGATAACCGCATTTAAGCCGCATCATCCTGTGATGACGGTTTCTGCGGCAGAAGGTTACCAACTGACTGAATTAGCAGAGCAATTAATACAGGTATTACCGGCAGAGGCTAGTAGCGGTGTCGCTAGGCAACTGAGCAGTACTTACCGAACGCAATCCATAGAAACTTCAGCACGTAACGATTTTGGGCAATGTATCAGTGATATTGTTGATACTTTAATCGACATCATTCCCTTGCCACCATTGATAAAAAGTACGATTGATACGGTCAAAAATAGTATCGTTTCCGTCGCTAAATCCCTGTGGAGTTTTTTCTTTTAACTTCTTAAATTAACACAACATTGATGACATCAAGCGCTAGTCCTTAACGGGATTGGCGCTTTTTTATTTCTTTTTACTGGAGTCTCAACTTATGAGTAACACAACTGAATCCGCTATTGCAATGACACTCGTTCCCGATGAACAGCGCCTTGATTTTTGGTTCAACCATTTTGGTGCAGTTAAAGGCTGGGCCACCTTTGAAGTGGTGATCTTCACCACTATGGGCCAATTCTGCGATGAGTATCATGGCGGTTACTGGGAGTACGGCTCGCTCAATAATGGTGGTGCCTTTATCTACCCCGATATCAACATGGACACCTTAACACTATTCAACATGCACAACGGCAATGAAGCCACCGTGAGCCAAGAGGCGGCAGGCATTGCGGTATGCCTGATCTTGTACAGCATCTGGTCATTCCAAACGGAAAGCGAAGTGATGTGCGACCGCTTTTATCAGCTGCGTGACTACGCTTCACAACATCCCGAATCCTCTGCCATTTTCCACTTAATTGATTAATCCGGAGTTTTATCATGAGTTTATTAGCTTCGCGTTTTGGCTCTGCTAACAGTATTCGCCGTGACCGTCCACTCACCATCGAAGAGTTATTCCGTACTGTACCGAGTGTATTTTCTGAAGAGAAGCACGATTCACGTAGTGAACGGTACACTTACATTCCCACCATCACCTTGTTAGATAGCCTACAAAAAGAAGGCTTTTATCCGTTCTTTGCCTGCCAAACTCGGGTACGCGATGTTAGCCGTCGAGAGCACACCAAGCATATGTTGAGGCTACGTCGCCATGACCAAATCACGGGCGTACAAGTGCCTGAAATTATTCTGCTTAATAGCCATGATGGTTCAAGCAGCTATCAGATGTTGCCGGGACTCTTTAGAGCCGTGTGTTCTAACGGTTTGGTGTGCGGTGATGTGTTAGGGGAAGTGCGAGTACCTCATAAAGGGGATGTGGTGGGGAAAGTGATTGAAGGGGCGTATGAGGTACTCGATACGTTTGAGCAAGTGGCTGAAAAACGCGAAAGTATGCAGTCGTTATTGTTACCTTCACCCGCTCAGCACGCTTTTGCTGAAGCGGCTTTGACCTACCGCTTTGGTGAAGAGTTCCAGCCTGTCACGCGAGAGCAAATTCTACAGCCTCGACGCGTTGAAGATAAGAAAGAAGATCTTTGGACGGTGTACCAACGTTTACAAGAGAACTTAATTAGAGGGGGATTATCAGGCAGAACTGCAAAAGGTAAACGCGCTCGTACTCGTTCGGTGAATGGGATTGATGGCGATATTAAACTCAATAAAGCCCTGTGGGTGATGGCAGATACCTTATTTAACCAACTCGCCCCTCGCCAGCCCAACTAATTTTCCCGCCCTGACAGGTTGTGTCGTTACGCCTCACTTTCCTATCGTTTAAATAAACAGCATGGCGTTATTTATCAATGAATTACTTATAGTCATTTTTCACTAAAAAGCCCAATGAGAATTTTTCCCAACAGACATAACCTGTCAATCCCCTAAGTTAAACTCCCTTATCCCTATCATTTCTAACTGTTTGTTATTGAGAGCAATACGTTATGTTTCAGACCAACCGAAAATATGACCGCATGGCTGTGCGACTCTCTGCACTGATTGCCCGCTTAATGGCGGGCGAAAGTCTAGTGCTCTCATGTTTAGCCCAAGAGTTCAATGTTTCTGAACGCACGTTACAGCGCGATTTACGTGAACGCTTGGCTTATCTGGGGGTAGAAGGTCGGCAAGGTTGTTATCGCTTGCCTATCAATACGCTAAAAGCTTATCGAGACAAAGATGTTCTGACCTTTGTGAAACAGATTGGGATGACTCGATTGTTTCCGGGGCTAGACAGCCGCTTACTGGGATTGCTGTTAACTCAGCAGCCTCATGCACCTTGTTTGATTTGGCATCACGCCCATAAGATTTCGGCTTTACATGCCGACCATTTCTATCAATTGGTGTATGCCATTACCAGTAAGCAATCTATTAGCATACTCACACCTGAGCGTCGTTTTAATCCGCTACAACCCTATCAACTGATTTACCGTGAAGGCCAGTGGTATTTATTGGCGGAATACCACCAGCAAGTGCATGTCTTGTTGTTAGAGGATATCCAGCAAGTTCAACCACTCAATACCCCCTTCACACCGAAACACACAGTGATGCAATTGTCACAACAAAACAGTTTTATCGCAGCCTTACCGCATTTTCGATTGATATCACAATTACTTACCTCTCTTCCATCACACAAAGAAAGGAGCCGACCATGACGTTATTAGCCCCACTAGCATCGCATCCAACCCATTGCCCTCACTGTTCTTCTGAACAAGATATCATTGCATGGGGCACGGGCTGGATGTGCCGCGATTGCGGTCACGAATGGATCATGCCTATTCAAAATCACCCTCATACCGTGAATTCATCATCACATAAGGAAGCTTAAAAAATATGAACACCGTTTCACACTTACAATTGGGTTTAGAACGCATCGCTATTGTTATCAGTATTTTGTTATGCCTTTGGATCACTGGCGTATTGTTAACACACTTCCAGCTTATCGCTCTCATCATGAACCCGTATGGGATCACATTGATGTACTTCGTTTTATATATTTCGGCTTTGCTTATCCCACAACTCTTGGCGCAATTAGGCTTGTGGGTTTTAAGTGCCTTTAAGGGGATTGATTATAGAATCCATTTCAACCCCAAATTAATTGCCATTATCTCTACCATCATTATCGGATTAGCCCTCTCTAGCCTACTGATTATCATGTCATCCGGTTGGCTATACGGTTTTACTGAAGGTATCGCCACCACGATATTGCTGGTTGATTTGCTTATCGCCACTGGTATTGCCTTTTATCTTCATCGACGAATTCGTCACTGGGTTTCAGTGCGGCTAAATCGTCAACCATCACATTAAACATGATCAGCAATTTTTGTTGTGGATACCTTATTCACCATTCACCCGATAACCATCGAATACGCCATATCAGGGAAAACCAAGCACCCATTAGACGGTGTTCATCAAGCGTCAATCTGACGTTTCTATTTATATTGATAGGAATTTATAATGAAAAAATATGTATTTGTGACTGCATTAGCTTCACTGTGGTTGATAACATCACCAGCCTCTGCCACCAGCCAGCCCCCTAAAAATACCATTTGGGAATATAAAGGGGATGGCGGTAAAACCTTATGGCAAGTGTGTGGAAGCCAAAACAACACCTGTAGGATTGTGGGCTCAACCAAGCATTATGTTGCTGTACTGAATCATAAATCCGCGTCAGGCTGTGCATTTGGTGATTTTTATATCGTGGCAAGAACTGATGGAAATTGGCAACAACGCGATACGGGCACTTGTAGCCCTAACGCCTATGTCCAAAAAGGGACGATTAATAATGGTCAGTACTCTTCGGTCGATATTGGTGTTGGCGGGACGATTGTAGCTCGTTATCCCATTGGGTATTGGAGTATGCAAAAAGAGTTCTCAGGTAAGAACCGACCGCGCTGGAAAGAAAAAGACCGTACTAAAGGCGGATTGCAAACCTACCAACAATAAATCTATATTCTCGCTGCCGTCAATGGCGGTAGCTAGGACGATACAAGATAACTAAAGGTAACGTAATGAATAAGATAAAGAGCATTTTTGCGATGAGTTTATTGGCAGTCAGTACATTTAGCTTGGCTGAAGAACAACAGCGTTATGCGAGCATCACACATACCAGCTCAAACTTTATTAACCAAGGTTACTGTGGTTACTCATTTACCCTCGATAATGGCGGTAACCATATGGTTCTAGCCCATGCGGAGTTTGGTGCGCTTGAGTTAACGCTACGAATGAAAGATGGACAAGGAAAAGTATTAGGGGATGCAGTACTTGAAGTTGAACCTTTTGGCGATTCTAGCGCTACTCGTGTTACGTTTGCAGGATTGGAAATTCCGTGTGAGGATGTTGCTGAATTTGAAGTGGTTAAAGCGGTGGAAGATCAAAACGGTCGTAAGGTTGAATTACCACTATCCATCTTTGAGGCCAATAATCCAGAGTTGGCGAAGATGTCGATTTCAGGGAAGTAGAAAAGCTTAGGCATTATGATAGAAAAATAATTGTTGGTATATTTGTTGGTATAAAATTTATCGAACACGATATTTTCATTATAAAACAATGTTAATTGGCTTGTGTTTGAATCCTGTAGGGGCCATTCTCAAGTATTCCAAAGTCTACAATAGTCTATAAAATCCTTATAAAACCAGCACTCACAAGAATCTATAGCATTTCAAGGTCTAGCCACGTCTATTGAAACCTACATATATGTGGGGGCATAATTGGGGGCATTATCCCGTTCAATGAGAATTGATGCCCCCTCAAATAAAGCTAACAGCCAGACAAGTAGGGCTTCCAAGCCAAAAGATAAAGCTTATAAACTTTTTGACGGTGGTGGCATGTATTTAGAAGTTGCTCCGAATGGCTCCAAGTATTGGCGCATGAAATACAGATATGCTGGCAAAGAGAAAAGGCTAGCTTTAGGTGTGTATCCATCAATATCACTCGCACAAGCTAGGGCTAAAAGAGAAGAGGCCAAGCGCATATTGGCGTTAGGTGATGATCCATCTTTGGTAAAGAAAGCCGAAAAGCGAGAAAAAGAGTCTCAGATTAATAATAGCTTTGAGAAAATCACGCTTGAATGGCATGACTATAAAAAGCCTAATTGGTCAGAAGGCTATGCTGATGATTTATTGGAAGCCTTCCAGAAAGATATCTTTCCTTATATCGGTAAAGTTAGTATTACGGAAATTAAGCCACTGGATATGCTAGAAGTGCTTCGGAAATTCCAAAAGAACGTATGAATATACCAATAGATAGTGTAAGTGCAAATAAACTCAATTGATAACACGTGTACGGGTTACCCTTCATTAAAATAAGTGTTAACTTTCTAAGTATTGGGTCGTTGATATATTTGGCTTTTTTACGAAAATAAAAATATAGCGAATCATATAAATAGGCCAAAGTGCAATAGCATACCTAGCTAAAGGTTTACCACCAATAATTGCAAATGGGATAGGTATGAAAAAATATCGTCATAGCAATATTATCAATTTTTCGAAGATATTATCTCGTTGCATAATCTTGTTTGTTTAAGGTGTAACGGCTTAGTTTTTTCCATGATATAAACCTATACGATTTAACTGCGGGATTGTATCATCAAATACTTAGATAAGATGATGAAAATAATTTTTTACAGTGTTCACTATCGATTAGGATTGTGATTGAAAAAATGAAACGACCATATTTATGGATTCGAATTATTCTTTTTGCCGAGGAAGTAAACAGACTGATAATAAACCCAAGGAAATAAAATGGGCATCTATATTTTGAAGGTTATCCCTAAAGAAATTGATTATATTCCCACGACAGAACAACAAAATAAAATTGTTGATTTTTTAGCTGGTTACGACGTTGAAGCAGAGCATATTGACCATGAGGTGAGTCATGGCATTCAATGCCATGCGAATCCTTGTGGTCACGATGTCGTTGCTTGTCCTCATTGCCAAAAACCAATAACACTCGAATGGATATGCGATATTTTGAGTGAAATTTATGATGAGAATGACATGGAATTTCATCTCAATGACCTCTCTTCGCTTCGAGAGGCGCCATGCTGCCAAACATTCATTTCACTGGATAACCTTAATTTCACTAAAACAATAGCCTATTCTATTTATAATGCGGACTTTTGGGGAAAAGACACATGGAATAAAATGGCCGCAGAATTCCCAGAAAAGCTGGATAATAAATTAAGTGAATACATTGGTTTTCCAGCAGAAGTCCTGATGATCCGGATGTGAAAACGCCACACAGATCATCAGTGCTCAGTTTATAAACTGCGCTCTAAATCTTTGCGATATGGCAGTGCAGTCATGGCACCTTTGGCGGTTGTCGCTAATGCGCCACAAGCTTGAGCTTGCTCAATGATCACGCCAAGAGTTTGTTCATCACTCGGTAATCCATGAACGGCTAATCCTGCGAGTAAACCTGCGACAAAAGCATCTCCTGCGCCTGTGGTATCAACGACCATAACAGGTCTTGCTGAAAAATGACGAACTTTACCGTTCCAATACACCATGACGCCATCTTTACCTAAAGTGACCAGTAAAAGTTTTAAATTATAGCGATTAGCTAGTATTTCAATACCTTGATGTAGGTCGAGTTCACCACTAATAAACAATAATTCTTCTTCTGATAATTTAGCGACGGAAGCGAGTTCTAAGGCGCGATGTAAACATTCTCGAAGTAAATTACTATCTTGCCATAAATCCGTACGGATATTAGGGTCAAAACTTACCATGCCGCCAGCATTGTGGATTTGTTCCATGGCTAAAAATGTTGTACTGCGGCTTGGTTCTGCACTCAGAGCAATCGAACAAACATGTAGCCATTCATTGGCTTTAAACACGGGTAAATCGGTTGGTTCGATAAATAAATCTGCGCTCGGACGAACCATAAATGTAAAGGTGCGTTCACCGTCCTCATCCAATTCGACAACCACGGTTGAAGTTCGGTGCTTGGGATCCCGTTTCATATAGGTAGTATCAACGTTCTCTTGCTGTAGTGTACGTTGCATAAATTTACCGAAGGGGTCATCGCCGACTCGTCCAATAAAGCCACTACGACCTTCTAGACGAGAAATTCCTACGGCCACATTTGCAGGAGCACCACCCGGTAATTGTAATAGAACACCGGGTTTTTCAGGTATTAAATCAATAACGGCATCCCCAAGAACCCATACTTTTGCTGTCATGTGTATTTTTCCTAAATCAGTTTTTATGGCATGGTGCCAACGTGTGTTACTTGCGAGTATAACAACCAATTATCAGTGAAGGGATTCGGAACCTAAGGCTTACGTGATAATCATCACAAACCCATTATGTTAACGTTAACAATTGTGATTAACATCGCATAATTGGGTCAGTAACACTTTCAATCTACTGCCATTACGCCTAACAATGAGTGCAATTTCATCAATGAGAATTTAGGTATGGGAAAGATAATAGGAGCAACTCGGCACGCTTATTTTATCCTTAGCGGCTTGCTATTCACCTTTTTTTGGACATGGTCATCTGCGTTTTCGCTGGTCTCTCTTTGGCTCAGTCAGAAGGTGGGCTTAAAGGGGACGGATACGGGAATTATCTTCTCGGTGATCAGTTTAACCGCATTCTGTGCCCAGCCACTTTATGGATTTATCCAAGATAAGCTTGGATTACGCAAAAACTTACTTTGGTACATTGGTGTGATGCTGGTGATCAGTGGTCCATGGTTTATTTTTGTTTGTACTCCATTGTTACGTTGGAATATTTTCCTCGGATCAATCAGTTTAGGCGTGTATGTCGGGGCAACGTTTTTCGCTGGGATAGGGGCTTTAGAATCTTACACTGAGCGTGTAAGTCGAATTGCGGGATTCGAATATGGTCGAGCGCGCATGTGGGGATCATTGGGATGGGCTGGAGCGACATTCTTCGCCGGTATCTTATTCAATATTAATCCAAATTATAATTTCGCGATGGGATCGGTATCCGCATTAATTTTCATCATTTTATTATGGAGATTAAGTGATGTTCGTCCTCAAGCGATGAATGAGCTGGAATTTGGTAAAAGTAATGCACTAAAACTGTCAGATGCCTTGGGGTTACTCAAAATGCGTTCATTTTGGTCTCTGGTCGTTTTTGTGTGTGGCGTCAGCGTCTATAACGTATATGACCAACAATTCCCAATCTATTTTGCCTCACTATTTAGTGAACAAAGTCATGGTAATGAAATGTTTGGTTACCTGAATTCACTGCAAGTTTTTCTAGAAGCAGGCGGCATGTTTTTAGCCCCATTCTTAGTCAACCGAATTGGCGCCAAGAATGGATTACTCCTCAGTGGATTTGTAATGGCGCTACGTATCTTAGGTTCGGGTTTGGCAGATGACACCATTACGATTTCTTTCATGAAATTACTTCATGCCGTTGAACTTCCTATCCTACTGATATCTTTATTTAAATATATCACTACAGTTTTCGATAAGCGTTTATCTGCCACGATTTATCTCGTGGGCTTCCAGTTTATTGCCTCACTGTGCGCCACGGTGCTATCCCCATTAGCTGGGATCAGTTATGACCGGATTGGCTTTGCGGATACCTATATGATTTTGGCGGGTATTGTCTTTACGTTAACCATTATTTCTTGTGTGCTGCTGAAATCTGAAAACAGCTCAAAAGTTCACAATGTCAGTATTCAGAAAAAAACGGTAGAACTATGAAACAGAAACTTCAAACTGCGCAATTAGCGCTCGAACAACTCCAAGCTCATCGCGGCGATGAATTTTATCCCTCTTTTCATTTAGCGCCACCGGCAGGGTGGATGAATGATCCCAATGGCTTAACTTGGTTTGCTGGGCACTATCATGCTTTTTATCAACACCATCCTATGAGTGAAGATTGGGGTCCGATGCATTGGGGGCATGCAACAAGTTCCGATATGGTGCATTGGCAGCATCAACCTATCGCTTTAGCTCCCGGTGATGAATATGATCGCGATGGCTGTTTTTCTGGCAGCGCAGTTGATGATAATGGTGTGCTTTCCCTGTTGTACACCGGACATGTTTGGTTGAAAGAACCCGGAGATGATAGTGGTATTCGTGAAGTTCAGTGCCTTGCAACCAGTGAAGATGGAATCCATTTTGAAAAGCAAGGTGTTGTTCTGACACCGCCAGAGGGCATCATGCATTTTCGTGACCCTAAAGTGTGGCAACAAGATGGATATTGGTGGATGGTGATTGGTGCTCGAGATGCTGCCGATGTAGGGCAAGTTTTATTGTACCGTGGTACATCCCTACGTGATTGGCAACTTGAGCGAGTACTTGCTCACTCCGAATTTGGCGATAGCTACATGTGGGAATGCCCTGATTTCTTCCCTTGCGGAGACCATCATTATTTAATGTTTTCTCCGCAGGGTAAAAAAAGTGAAGGTTATCAATATCGTAATCGTTTTCAATGCGGTGTGTTGCAAGGTCACTGGCAGCCAAATAGCGCATTTGCACTGACATCGACATTCCATGAGTTGGATCATGGGCATGATTTCTATGCACCACAATCTTTTACAACGGAAGATGGTCGTCGAGTGATTATGGCGTGGATGGATATGTGGGAATCGCCTATGCCTTCTAAGCAAGAAAAATGGGCGGGTTGTTTAACATTACCCCGTGAATTATTCGAACGTGATGGCAAACTTTGCCAGCGTCCGGTGCGTGAGGTTGAATTATTGCGCCAACAAAGTACACCTATTGTTGCTCAATCAATCACTGGAACGGAGGTTTTATTTAAAGATGCCCGTAGTGTTGAGCTAGAAATCACGTGGAATATCCAAGATAGTCAGGCTGAGCGCTATGGGATGTGCTTAGGAAATGGGCTTGAATTATATGTTGATAATCAAGCTGAACGGTTGGTTCTGTGGCGTCATTATCCTGAATATGGTTTGGATGGTTATCGTAGTATTCCTTTGCCAAAAACTGAGCTTCTCAAGTTAAGAATATTTATCGACTATTCTTCTATTGAAGTCTTTGTGAATGAGGGAGACGCGACGATGAGTAGCCGAATTTACCCGCAGAGAGACCAGCGCCAGTTAGCGCTATTTTCATTCCATGGAAAAGCCATTCTAATGGAAGGGGCATTAAGGCTACTGGGATTATCCGATACCGAGCTAGATGTATAAAAATATCTAATTTTATTGATTTTAAAGGACATCTCAGGGTGTCCTTTTTTAATTTTTAACCTTATTCAAATAATAAAATCAATTATTCTGTATTAATTAATTTTAATTATTATTAATCTTGATTATTTACGAATGGAAATAATTTGCAAACGAGATTCGTTATCATATATACTTTTTTCGACTTACCAAAAATACTCAATAAATAAATTTAAGCATCACTTCACCTTGGAGAAGATCGCAATATGTTGAAAAAAATGTATTTTTTACGTAATAAGACTCGTTTAATTACATTGGCCTCATCGCTTATTGTTACCTGCGCATTGCCAGCGATGGCAAAAGATTCCCTGACTTTGTACACCACTCGCGAACCTGGATTAATCCAGCCGCTTCTGGATGCTTTTACGAAAGAAACCGCCATTGACGTGAATACTGTCTACATTAAAGATGGCATGTTAGAGCGTGTTAAAGCGGAAGGTAAAAATTCTCCAGCGGACTTATTAATGACAGTTGATGCTGGGAACTTAATTGATTTAGTTGATGCGGGTGTGACGCAACCGGTTCAATCTGAAGTATTAACTGAAGTGATCCCTGCTTCCTTACGTGATAAAGATAACCAATGGTTTGGCTTATCGATGCGTGCCCGCGTCTTGTATGCAGAAAAATCCATGCCATTAAGCAGCATTACTTATGAAAACTTAGCCGACCCACAATGGAAAGGTAAAATCTGTATTCGTGCAGGTCAACATCCATACAACACAGCGTTAGTTGCAGCGATGATCGCCCATGATGGTGAAGCGAAAACTGAAGCTTGGTTACGCGACGTGAAAAATAATTTAGCTCGTAAAGCAGCTGGTGGTGACCGTGATGTTGCTCGCGACATTCTGGGTGGTATCTGTGATGTGGGTTTAGCGAACTCCTATTATGTTGGTCACATGAAAAATGCCAAAGAGGGCACTGATGCCCGTCAATGGGGTGATGCAATTAAAGTGGTTCAGCCAACCTTCACCAATGGTGGCACTCACGTCAATATCACTGGCGCAGCGGTTGCTCGTAATGCACCACATAAAGAGCAAGCTGTGAAATTGATGGAATATCTGGTTTCAGTTCCGGCTCAACAGCTGTATGCACAAGCAAACTATGAATATCCAATCCGTAAAGGGGTTCCTTTGGATGCCACGATTAATAGTGCGATTGGTGAAATCAAAGTTGATAACATCCCACTGACTGAGATCGTTAAATACCGTAAACAAGCTAGCCAGTTGGTAGATAAAGTTGGATTCGATCAATAAAACAGGCTTATCCAATCAGCGTGGCGCCTTCGGGTTGCCACGTTTTGGTTTTTCGCCGTTAAGTATTTGTGTTGTGGTCATTACGCTTGGCGTGATGACCCCTTTATTATTTCTATTATGGCTTGCCGCAAGTTCGGGTGTCAGTCATTGGGAACACTTGCTGAAGTACGTATTACCGGACGCGACATTCAATACCCTGATGTTATTACTTGGTGTTGGCGTGTTGGTCATGGTTATCGGGGCAGGCTGCGCTTGGTTAGTCACGGCATTTGATTTCCCGGGAAAACGGCTATTCAGTTGGGCATTATTGCTTCCCCTTGCCATGCCTACCTATATTGTGGCATTTGCGTGGCTTGATTTACTGCATCCCATCGGCCCGATTCAAGAAGTTATTCGCAATTTATTAGGCTATAGCGGCCCTCGAGAGTTTAGGCTTCCTGACTTGCGCTCCATGACGGGGGCTATTTTATTATTGGGGCTGGTGCTATATCCCTACGTTTACCTCACCATGCGAGCCATGTTTATGAGCCAGCCAGCGCATTTATTGGAGGCCGCTCGTACTCTCGGATTGAGCTCGACAGGAACATTTTTCCGTGTTGCTCTACCCATGGCTCGTCCTGCGCTGGTGGTTGGAACGAGCTTAGCGCTACTCGAAACCCTCAATGATATCGGTGCTTCAGAATTCCTAGGTATCAACACCCTGACAGTCACGGTGTATACCACTTGGGTAACTCGTTCAGACCTAGCGGCAGCAGCGCAAATTGCGTGTTCGATGTTAACAGTGATTATTTTGCTGCTGGCCTTGGAATATTATGGACGCAAGAATCAACGTTATAGTACCGGTCGGCAAATGCGAGGAATTTTACCGACTCGGTTAACGGGCGTTCACGCGTGGTTGGCGACCTTATGTACTTTACTGCCCGTATTATTAGGCTTTGTTGCGCCGGCGCTATTTTTAGGCTGGGAAAGTATCAAGCGACTCAGCGATAGCATGGAAATCTCTACCAGCCTCCTACAATCATTACAAAATTCATTATTATTAGCGATGGGCGTGACCGTCGTGGTGACGTTGGTGAGTTTGATTGTGGCATGGTATGCGAGATCAAGTGCAATTTCTGGAGGCTCTCCAGAAACTCGACGTACATTAATGAAAGTGGCTTCACTGGGGTATGCCGTTCCGGGAACGGTGCTGGCTATTGGATTATTAACGCCGGGGATGGCATTGGATAATGTGTTGGCTGAATTATTCAATTATCGGGGCTTACCGTTGCTTTCGTCGGGAATTTTGTTAGTTATCTGCTGTTCTATCCGCTTTATGGCGATTTCGATAGGGGCGATTGATGCGGGATTAACCCGAATTCCACCGAGCATGGAACAAGCGTCAAGATTACTCGGAGAAAGTGAATCCAGAACCTTTTTCCGCGTACATTTGCCCTTGCTGCGCCCAGCATTAGTGACCAGTGCTTTATTGGTGTTTGCTGATGCGATGAAAGAGCTGCCAACCACATTGCTACTCCGTCCTGTTAACTTTGAAACATTGGCAACCTCATTGTATGCCGAAGCAGCACGAGGCACCTACGAAGAAGGAGCTATTGCTGCATTATTGATTGTATTGGCAGGAACGCTTCCCGTGATATTACTGGCGCGTAGTCAATTATCTTCATCCAAGTCAAAACAACAATAACTATAAGGAAGTCTCAAGGTGTCAGACACAATGTTAGTTCTTGATAATGTGCATGTCTCTTATGGGAGTAAACATCAACGTAATCATGTCTTGAATGGCTTTTCTTTGCACATAGGGGCAGGGGAAATTGGCTGTTTACTTGGTTCTTCTGGATGTGGTAAAACGACGGCATTACGTGCTATTGCTGGCTTTGAACATGTAGAGCAGGGCACGATTTATGTGGGCGGACGCTGTGTGGCAGGGGATGGAATTCATCTTCCCCCAGAACAACGTAATGTGGGCATGGTGTTTCAGGATTATGCGCTATTTCCTCATTTAACCGCGGCGCAGAATATTGCTTTTGGTTTGAGAAAACAGCCGAAAGAATATCAACATGCTCGGGTACATGAATTACTAGATTTAGTGGAGTTGAAAGAGCTGGCGGGTCGTTATCCTCATGAAATGTCTGGTGGACAGCAGCAACGTATTGCTTTAGCACGTGCCTTAGCGCCTCAACCTGCAGTCTTGCTTCTTGATGAACCATTATCGAGTTTAGACCCAGATAGCCGAAAACGTTTAGGGCAAGAAGTCAGAGATATTTTACGTGAAGCGGGACAAACTGCGTTGTTAGTGACCCACAGTGAAGATGAAGCGCAATTGATGGCAAGTAAAATCAGTTATCTGAAAGACGGACGATTGATATCTGAATCGTAAAATAACCATGCCGCTCAACGCGGCATAGTTATTGTTCAATTAGTTAAAACAAGTTTGTGCCCAGCGTGCTAAACCGGCGGTCACAGAACCGAAATCATCCCCACGAACAATCGGAATATTTGGCAACTGCTGTTGGATTGCCTTATGTAGGATTGGTGATCGCGCGCTTCCCCCAGTGACAAAAATCGCATCTGGCTGTACACCCCCCTGAATTACCGCTTCTTTGACTAATTCAATCATTTTGCTTTTTGGTGATTCAATGGACTCCACCATTTTTTCTCGACTGATATTCGTCTCCAGCAGCTCTTTGGCTAAAGGGATTTGGGCTAAATAGTTGAGATCATCGGATAAGGCAATTTTAGCTTCTTCTGCTTTACGTACAATGCGATATCCCAAGGTTTGGTGGTAAACCTCAAGTAATCGAGCGATAAGTGCTGGCTCTGCGGCATCTTGCTGTAAACGGGTTAACGCTGTCAGGTTTGGTCGAGAATAAAACTCTTTTTGGGCTTCGACATTATTAATTGCAATAGGATTCCAAAATTGTAGCAGCGGCATTTTAATTCCAGATTGGTATTGGCTTTCCATACCAAACAGCTGCATGAGTTGTTTTAGTGCAATAAAGATATCGAGGTCATTACCACCCACACGTTGACCACTGTGGGCTAATAATGATTGAGTGCGGTCGTGGCTACCACGATAGCTTGGTCCCATCTGAATCAATGAGCAGTCGGTAGTACCGCCACCAATATCGACCACCAGAATGACTTGGTCTTGTGATAATGTTGCTTCATATTCCAATCCGGCTGCTACGGGTTCAAATTGAAATTCGATATTTTTAAATCCAGCCCGCTTAGCTGCCTTCATTAGAATGGCTTCTGCCTGCTGGTTAGCTAGCTCTCCACCGCGACCATGAAAGTTAATTGGGCGACCGATAACCGTATCGAGGATCTCTTGCTGGGTTGTCGCTTCTGCGGTGCGCTTAATATTCGCCATCATGGCACAAACGAGGTCTTCAAAGAAACTGACTTGTGTTTCATGAAGACCAGAGGCACCAAGGAATGATTTTGGGGATTTAACGTAATAAACATCCCGAGGGTCGCGTAGGTAAAGTTCCAATGCTGCCTGGCCAAAGACGATATCTTCAGGAACTAACTCAATGCCTTCCTCTTGGTTAAAGGCGATAGAGCGGCGTAAAATTTGCTGACCAATTTGGTCACTTGGAGAGATATTCAGATGACGAAATAAATGTTCAGAGACAGACTCTCTTGTCGGCGCACAAAGGGTTGATGGGATGTAAAAGTGATTTCCTTCTAACGGTAATAGTTGAGGATTTCCCTCTTTCATCATTGCGACAGAACAGTTAGATGTGCCGTAGTCAAAACCAATAAACATTTCGCCTCCAAAATTTAGGGTGCCAAGAAAAAAGTGGAAAACTGTATATCAAGCACAGCTGAATTGCTATCTGAACCGCATGTTTATTTTTGAGATTAAGCAAACTAGAAAGAATGAGGGCATGAATAATGGCAAGATTAGCTAATCAACCCAGTAATCACTTACTGGGGGAACTAATCATATTCTGTTAAGTATTAATTTTTATTTCTGACAATTTTTATTCCAGATAGAATTAAATTCATCAAGAGGAAATTCTATTCCCTCTCTCTCTAATAATGGAATAGAGACAATATTTCGGCCATCTTGGTGTTGATAGGTTTTTACGATAAAGCGGTGGTAATTATAGGTGTTTCTAGCGTCAAAAACGAGAACCTGACCGCAGACATACCCCAAGATACCATGATCGAGAGTTTCTCTTATTTCATGGTATTTAACGTCTTTAAATTCCACAGTTTTGGGATAATCTAAAAGATCCTCAACAGCAGCCTGTGATTTTTTGACAATATCTAAGTCCGGTGTGTAGTTAACCATCACCCCCGCTAAAAAAGCGCTACCCGCAATAAGCGTATAGACTAAGAGTGAAAACATCTTATTTTTCATAATATTGATTGTTCTAAATTAGAATATTTAACAATTAAATTTATTATTATTTTTTATCAATGTGAGTTATTGAGAAGAAAATAAAAGAGAAAGAAATTTTATTATTTGGCATTATTTTCCATTAATTTTGCCATTTGAATTGCTTCAATAATTTGTGCTCGATTAATTCGGCTACTATTGTTGTCGAGTAATGTTTGCCAGATATTAATCGCGGTAGCGTAGTTTGCATTCATAAATGCATCTGACGCTAATAACATGAGAGCGGTGACTTCATTTTCATCTAGACTCAGTGCTTTGTCTATCATTTTTTGCACATCATCCGTAAGCTGCTGTCCAGCTTGATAATATAATACGGCAGCAATAGCTGAATATAACTGTGCATTTTCGCCTGAATATTGTAAGGCATAACGGTAGGCTATTAAGGAATTTTGATAGCTATTTTGATATAAATAATATTCACCTAGCGTAGCCCATAGCTCGCTATTGTCAGGCGTCTGGCGAATATCGTCTTGCAAGCGTTGTAAGTCACGGGTCTCTTGTTGAAGAGGCGTAAAAGATTGCATGGGATCGGTCATCACTTGGTAGGACTCAAGTACTAATTGAAAACGAGGTAATGCAAAATAGCCTACCATGACAACGACTAAAATAAAGCTCATAAAAATATAATGATATTTAAACCATACAGATTTACTTAGTTCAGTATTTTTAATATCTAAAGGTAATAACTGACTTTCACTATAATCAGGATTATCAATCAATATTAATGAAGTTTCGGACTGATTATTTTTTTTCTTAAATAATCCGAATCGCCATAAAATAAATATTATAGTAATAATAGAGAGTAACGGTAGTAGCCATAATAATGATGTACCGAGAGAAAAGGGGGGATTGTATAATACAAAATTCCCATAGCGTTCGGTCATATAAGCGATAATCTGTGATTCTGTTTTCCCCTCAGCAACCATTTTAAAAACTTGATGGCGCATACTGACAGCGGTAGGGGCGTTTGATTCCAATAAATTTTGGTTTTGGCATTGTGGGCAACGTAGCTGAGAAGCAATCTGTAATGAGATTTCTTGTTCTTCAGAAGAGCTAAATTGCCATGTATCGACAATTTGAGCATGGACACTAAAAGTACAGATTAACAATAAAAGGCTAACAATGAACTTAACCATTTTTGCGTCCTCTACCCCAGCTAATCAATGCCCCAAAACACATAACGAAGCCACCTAGCCAAATCCATTGGATCCCATCTTGAACATAAAAACGCATAGCGTAACGATCAGAACCTGTTTTTTCCCCTAAAACCACATACCAGTTACGCAGCCAACCCCAATGGATCCCCGGCTCAATCATGAGTTGTTGTCGGGCTGAATATAAACGGCGCTCTGTAATGATATTAAACAGAGATTGATGATTTTGTTTAACCTGAATTAGCGCTTTTTCTGTGGTGTAATTCGATTCTGCGGCAAGTTGCAGCTGCTCAAATTTAAATTGATAACCCGCTAACGAGATAGATTGTCCAACGGAAATATTCAGGCTAACTTCATGTCGATTTGTGGCTGAAAGTAAAATACCTACAGCGAAGAGCAAAACCCCTGAGTGAGCCACTAAAGCAGGAAGTTTATCCTTTAGGATGGTGCCAAATTGGCGATAGAGTGATGCCTTGCTGTTGGTATTAATCGTTCGATAATGAATAGTGCTTGCGAGAATAACCAGCAACATAATCAAGCCAAACGGCAATAAGGCTTGATTGAAATAGGGCGCGCCTACCGATATTTTTCCTAACCCGAATAGCCCATAAATCATTGGGTAGAGTGTACCAATCAGCACAATCAATAGAACAATAGAAAATAGAATTAAGGCGAGTAATAAATAAATTTCTCGGGGTGCTTTTCTTTCTAAATGAGAGGGGGGAAATTTGGCTTTCCAGCCATAAATAAAGAGTGTGCCAAGGCTTAATACACTGAATAATAAAAACAGTGGAACCGCTCTGACATTATCTAAAGCAAACGCGTGAACCGAAACCAAGATCCCTGAGCGAACAATCAACGTACCGAGCAAAGCTAGAATGAGGGTCAATAGTGCCAATAACATTGACCAGTGGCGGTATAATCCGACTCTGCGGGTGATGGCTAAGCTATGTAATAGTGCGGTCGCCGAGAGCCATGGGAGCAACGATGCATTTTCGACGGGATCCCAAAACCACCATCCTCCCCAGCCTAATTCACTGTATGCCCACCAAGAACCCAGGATAATACCGCAAGTGAGTATGCACCAACTTGGAACTGCAAAACGCCAACATAGACGCCCAATCGCTTGGCTGGCATCGTCAGGCAAAATCGTTGGATAAGCGAGTAACCAAGCTAATACTAATGCCGCGACTAACATTAAGCCACTGTAGCCGAGATACAGTAAAGGGGGATGCAGGATTAATCCCCAATGTTGCAACATCGGATTGAGATCTCGTCCCTCAATCGCAGGTGGAAAGATCCGTTCAAAGGGGTCGGAATAAAAGACGATAAACAGCAATAATGCCACGCTCATGGCGGCTAATATGGCGAGTGTTAGTGGGAAAAATGAACTATTTTGCTGGCGATAACGCCAAGCGAATAACGTACTCCAACTGGAAAAAAAGAGTACCCACAGAAGTAAAGAGCCTTCATGACCACCCCAAACAGCGGCAATTTTAATCACTAAAGGAGATAAGCGATGGCTATGTTGTGCTACATAAACTACCGAGAAATCACTGTTAATAAAACTAAGTGTTAGGCAAATAAAGGCAATGAGAAGAAAAATAAATTGTAGAGACGTGCAAAGCACGCCCCGAGACATTTGACTCGGAGCGTGTTTGAATGCTCCCACAATCCCACAGAAGGCGTGGAAACTGGTGATACACAGTGCCAGTAGTAGGCTGATAAAACCTATTTCTGGAAGAAAAATTTCCAAATATCACCTTTACTTATTAACGGGTTAGGCAACGGTTAATTGACCTGCATATAACACAAAGAAGCGCAGGAAAAACACCCCGATTAAGCTAGCACCACTGACGATTAACACTCGAAAAGCTTGGCTACTGTTTTGTTGCCATTTTTTCAATGCCAGTGGGATCACGAAGCCAACACCTATAACGCCAATCCAGAACCACCAAGTCCAGAAGCCGCCACCAAGAGCTGCAACTAATGAACGTAGTTTTCCATCATCCCCTAGCGCTAGGCCAATAAAAAATGCGGCCAGTAAAAACAGTTCTAACCAGACGACGAAACCTTCAACTTTATGTAAAAAAGTGGTTTCTTGGTTATGAATATTTTTACGATAGCGTAGGGCGATAGTCATTAAACAGACCGCTAACCCCGATGAAATTCCAGAGAATAAGAATAAAGCGGGCAGTATTGGGTTGTTTAAGAAAGGATAGGACTTTAACGCGGATAATAAAAATCCAGTGTAGGCGCCAAGTAATACCCCAAGTACCAGCATTGCGATATCTAGCGTACGAATTGCTCGATTTAACATGGCGAGTAGACGAGGGATCAGGGTGAGTTTAGGTAACCATTTTTGTTGTAGCGCTATCACCTCTTTTTCATAAATTTTAGCCAGCCAGACCACTAAAACAGCCATATATACCTGAAATAGCATAACCCCCATCGACATCACGGAGGTTGGACTATAGTGGAACATTAACTTCCAGAATGTCCATGGACGGGTCAAATGGAGGATCAGGATCAATAGACCGAGAATAATGGTGCTTGGTGCTAAAACTAAAGTGACTCGCATAATAGTGCTGTCACTGCCAGCGGCGTTAGGATAATAACGGCGCATTAGAACTGCGAGTACGACTAAGCCTGCGGAGATACCGATCAAAAATAGATATACCGCAATTGGCCAGTCCCAAACTAAGGATTCAAAATGGAAAGCTGAAGCAGTTGTCATTGGCTAACCTCTCCATATTTAAAGGGAACTCGGTACATTTTAGGTTTTGTACCAAGAGCGATTTTGAATCGATAAGTCGGTTTTTGGCTTAGCATCAAGGAGACGGCACTGTTTGGGTCGTCTAAATTACCAAAAACCAATGCCTTAGTTGGGCAAGATT
This sequence comes from Providencia sp. PROV210, assembly GCF_028479445.1. Classification (NCBI taxonomy): domain Bacteria; kingdom Pseudomonadati; phylum Pseudomonadota; class Gammaproteobacteria; order Enterobacterales; family Morganellaceae; genus Providencia; species Providencia sp. PROV210. The sequence goes on along the minus strand of NZ_JAMPNQ010000016.1, from coordinate 133,872 downwards.
CAACGCAAGCGGGTTGCTTACCTTTTTTAAGATTAGTTTTACGGCAAAAGTCGCACTTATCTGCAGTTTTGTTTATAGGATGGATAAATCTGACACGGTAAGGGCAAGCCGCAATACAGTATTGGCAGCCTACACACAAGTCAGGGTTAACATCGACGATCCCCGTTGCTTTATCGATGAATGACGCGCCAGTAGGGCACACATCGACACAAGGGGCATGTTCACAATGCTGGCAAGAATGGCGGAAGAAACGATATTTGACATCAGGAAATTGACCAATCGGCTCACTACGAATAATGGTGAGCCTCGACACCCCTTCAGGCACTTGATTAACTTCACGACATGCATCCATACATGCGGTACAGCCAATACACAGATTTTCATCGTGGATCATGCCGTAGCGTACCCCATCAATCTTCATGGTATTGGCGAGGGATTGCCCCGCAATACCGCCTACCGCCGCCAGTGCTCCTGAATAAATAATGAATTGACGACGAGAACAACTCATGGCTGCTCCTTAAGCACATTGACCGCAGCAGGATTAAAATTCGGGTTATCCCGTTGGTCAGAGTGGCAATCAACACAAATTTTTACCCGACCTTTATCCGTCAACACTTTCATCGTATCTTGTTGAGGGTGAAGGTCATGACAGCTGGCACAGGCAACTTTGGTGACATGAACATCGTGTGGCCAGAATGCTTTTTGCAGTTGTTCCGGTAAGTGACAGGATAAGCAGACGCTATTTTGTTGCTCTACCGTGTACATTGGATTATTAAACCGCATGACATCCTTGACACCTTCGCGGTGATCAGGCCCCGGTTTACCATGACAGTTAGTGCAGGTCACGGGTAAATTGTTATTCGGGTTAATGACCTCAGCATGCGTACCGTGCATGCCTTCTTTATCGGGTTTATGGCAATCAAGGCAAGCTGCATCAGGGCTACGCTGCTGCGTCACCAACCAACGTCCATCTTTGGCAGCATCTTCCGCCATTTTCGGTGTCGCAGATGTAGCCATTGCCCATAACAAGCCTGATGCCAGCACCCCAGCAGTTAATAACGAACGTAGTACGCTCATATTCACTCCATTGGTTATCTCACCCCAGAATAACTGGGGTGATGTCGGTTATTTGGCTAACAGGTCGTTTTTACGTGCCTGTGCATCCCACTGTGGAACCACGGTTTTCAAAAACTCTTGTTTTTCGGCATTGATTTTTTGCATATCTAGGCCGATAGCTTGTTGAGCTTTTTCTTTCGTGGAGATATCTGGAATTGCAATTTCATGGGTAATTCCTTTAGAACCCAGTAAGCGCGCTAGTTTGGTACGGGCATCAGCGGCTTTATCCATCGCACCACCTAACATTCGTAAGCCTTCATCAGGAGCATGCATATGGATACCGTGCGAAGCGATAGCGAGATCCCAACGCCATTGAGCGTGGCGGATATCGGTTAAAATATCTTTCATCTCAGCATCCGTAGCGCCAGCATCCCAAGCGGCTTTGGCTTCAAAGTGAGCGCGCACTAACTGATCTTCCACTTTAAGCTTCATCTCTTGGATAGCTTTTTTACGTTCAGCAACGACCCCTTGTAGTTGTTCTTTACTTTGGGTATGGCAGCTACTGCAAGTTTGCTCAAAGTTATCGAATGGATTACCAATTTTATGGCTGGTGTATAGCTCGCCTTTTTCGTTTTGTAACTTAGGCATGTGGCAGTCAATACAAGTGACATTATTTTTACCGTGGATCCCTGCACTCCATGTTTCATATTCTGGATGCTGGGCTTTTATCATTGGTGCTTTTGATAGGGTGTTAGTCCAATCAGAAAAGGCGATATTGTCGTAGTACACTTCCATATCTTCGACTTTCGTACCGTTATCCCAAGGGAATTTTACGGATTTATTTTCACCAGAAAAATAGTATTCAACGTGGCATTGACCGCAAACCATCGATTGTTGGTCAAATCGACTGGCTTTATCGAAAGGTTTTCCGATGGTTTCCATAGCGCGTTCAGCGTAAGGACGTGACAGGGTTAATTCGGGTTTGCCTTTCGCAAACTCCGGAGAGTCTGTTTTATGGCAGTCAGCACAACCTAATACGTTAACAACTTCTGGACCACCTTTTGCCCATTTACCTTTAAAGTAGCCATCTTCGCCATGTTCCTGAATGAGTCTTGCGACATCAGGGCTTTTACAGCTCCAACATGCCATAGGAAGAGGCCCATCTTCAGCAGTCTTTGGTGCGCCTGTTCGTAATGTTTCTCGTACGTCAATAATCGCGTAAGCGTGACCTCGAGGTTTACTGTAGTCGCGGGAGAATGGATACCCTGCCCATAACACGACTAGGCGAGGATCTTCAGCAAGTGCATCTTCCCGTTGCGATTGTTCAGAAGTCGCTCTCCATGAATGATATTGATCTGGATGAGAAGCCTCGAAGGTTTCATTTCGAGCGTTAATTGTTGATGTAGTATCCTTAGTCGGAGTTTGTGCCTGAACAGAAGTAAATAGAAATATTCCTGCAAGCAAACTAAGTAAGTACAGTGCATTATTTCTTATCTTTGCCATAAGGGCCTCGAGTGAAGTAAGCCAGCCATCCCATTAGCTGTATTTATTTTTATATTTGATAACAATCGCACTATTGCTATCAGACAATAGCCAACTTATATAATTAACAAAAAACCACACTAAAAATATTGTTTTTGATCAATAGTTAATTTGAGTTTATTTTTTCGTGTCAAAAATTAATTAAAAATAAGTAAGATTAGTTATTTAAAAAATTATCTATTTTTGATTGTTAATTTTTATATTAAATAACTAGATAAGAATGGTTATTATTTTCTTTAACGGTTTTTTATGTCGTAATGGATTGATATTACATTGTATTTAATCTTAATTACTTAGTGGTGTAATTTTCATTGGTTAATTTTTGACTCAAAACATGCGTAATATCAAAAAAAGTAAATATAAATTTTCACAAAAATGCTCTTCATATACTACTTTAGTAGTATTAAATCAGATGAATTAAAAATAGTAATCTTAAAATTCAAGGTTAAATGCAAAAAACATATTTGCTAAATGTTAATGAATGATTATCAAACGACCTTAATTTGTTGTTTAAGAATATTTTTAGAATTTATTCATCAATAAAGTGGGGGACATCCCTTTTTTCCTAATAATAACGCCATCAAATTCATTACCTACTTGGTAGTATGTATTTTTGATAATTAGCTATTTAATATTCACGCTGAATATACATATAAAAATTACGGTTTATTAGTCTCTTTTAGCAGTTTTTGGTTGGGCAATGTAAAGGAAATAAACATGGTTGATATCACCCGTCGAGGAGTATTGACTGGCGCTTGGCGTAGTGCAGCCCCAGTAATTCGACCGCCATGGAGTGGTAGTGAGGCACGTTTTATTGAACTGTGTACTCGTTGTAACCAGTGTATCAAAAGTTGTGAAACGTCTATTTTACAACCGGGCCCTGGTGGCTATCCCATGGTTGATTTTCAGCGTGGTGAATGCACATTCTGTTATGCCTGTGCAGACGCTTGTCCTGAGCCTATTTTCCTTCCTCAAAATACCCAGCCTTGGAACATTACGGTTTCTATCGGGCAAAATTGTCTTGCCTATAAATACATAGAGTGTCGGCGTTGTGAAGACAGTTGCGAGCCGCAAGTGATCTCTTTCCCACCGTCGCTGTCAGGTATTTATCAGCCAAAAATCGAAATGCAGGGCTGTACAGGTTGTGGCGCCTGTGTAGCAGGATGCCCCGTATCAGCCATTACCGTGGAGCATGAAGATGCACAATAATTGGCAAGTTTGCAGCTTGATTGTTCAAGTAAAAAGTGAACGAATCCCCGCTGTAACTAAAGAATTAAATCAATTTCCTAACTGCGAAGTCGCTATTTCCTCTCCAGAAAATGGCAAATTAATTGTGGTCGTGGAAGGGGAAGATAGCAAAACGTTATTAGATACCATTGATTTAGCACGTAATATCGATGGTGTATTGGATGTTTCACTGGTTTATCACCAGCAGGATGAGCAATGTGAGGAAAAAGTATGAAACTCAGTCGTCGTAGCTTTATGAAAGCCAATGCGATAGCGGCCGCTGCTGCGGCGGCAGGCATTGGTGTACCAAGTATTGCGAAAGCAGTGGTTGGTCAACAAGAAAGTATCAAATGGGATAAAGCACCTTGCCGTTTCTGTGGAACCGGTTGTGGCGTTTTAGTGGGAACACAAAATGGACGCATCGTAGCGAGCCAAGGTGACCCTGAAGCGCCAGTAAACCGTGGTCTCAACTGTATTAAAGGGTATTTCCTGCCAAAAATTATGTATGGAAAAGACCGTTTAACTCAGCCGCTGCTGCGTATGAAAGATGGCGAATATGATAAAAATGGTGAATTTACCCCAATTACTTGGGATAAAGCCTTTGATATCATGGAAGAAAAAGTAAAAACCACCCTAAAAGAGAAAGGTCCTGAAGGTATCGGGATGTTTGGCTCAGGTCAATGGACTGTATGGGAAGGTTATGCGGCTTCTAAGTTATTCAAAGGGGGCTTCCGCTCGAATAACCTCGATCCGAACGCTCGCCATTGTATGGCTTCCGCAGTGGTTGGTTTTATGCGTACTTTTGGTATGGATGAACCGATGGGTTGTTATGATGATATTGAACACGCAGACGCTTTTGTGCTGTGGGGTTCAAACATGGCAGAAATGCACCCAATCTTATGGTCGCGTATTACTAACCGCCGTTTATCTAACCCTGATGTGCGGGTTGCTGTTCTTTCTACTTATAAGCATCGTAGTTTTGAATTAGCAGATAACGGTATTGTCTTTACGCCACAATCAGACTTAGTGATCCTTAACTATATTGCAAACTACATTATTCAAAATAATGCAGTGAATCAGGAATTCCTTGATAAGCACGTTAATTTACGTCGCGGTGCAACGGATATTGGTTATGGCTTACGCCCAACACATCCTTTAGAACAGAAAGCTAAAAACCCAGGTTCTGATGCATCTGAACCGATGACGTGGGATGAATATAAAGCGTTTGTCGCAGAATATACTCTCGACAAAACTGCCGAAATGACTGGCGTACCAAAAGATCAATTAGAAGATTTAGCGAAGTTATATGCTGACCCGAATGTGAAAGTAGTTTCTTACTGGACCATGGGCTTTAACCAGCATACACGTGGGGTTTGGGCAAATAACCTAGCGTATAACTTGCATCTTTTGACCGGAAAAATCTCTCAGCCGGGTTGTGGTCCATTCTCATTGACGGGTCAGCCATCTGCGTGTGGTACTGCCCGTGAAGTGGGAACTTTCTCACACCGTTTACCGGCAGACATGGTAGTGACTAACGAAAAACACCGTGAAAAAGTCGAAAATGTGTGGAAACTGCCTGCTGGAACTATTCCTGAAAAAGTCGGCTTACATGCTGTTGCCCAAGACCGTGCATTGAAAGATGGCAAACTCAATTTCTATTGGGTGATGTGTAACAACAATATGCAAGCAGGCCCGAACATTAATGAAGAACGGATGCCTGGCTGGCGTGACCCTCGTAACTTTATTGTGGTCTCTGATCCCTATCCAACGGTCAGTGCATTAGCTGCCGACTTGATTTTACCAACCGCAATGTGGGTAGAAAAAGAGGGGGCTTATGGTAACGCAGAACGCCGCACTCAATTCTGGCGTCAACAAGTACCGGCACCGGGTGAAGCAAAATCTGACTTAATGCAGATGGTGTTATTCTCTCGCCGTTTTAAAGCGGAAGAGGTTTGGCCTGAAGAGTTATTAGCGAAAAAACCAGAATATCGAGGCAAAACCTTGTACGACATTCTGTTTGCTAATGAATCTGTAACTAAATTCCCAATTACTGAATTGGATCCAGACCAACTGAATGATGAATCTCGCGAACTGGGCTTCTATCTGCAAAAAGGTTTGTTTGAAGAGTACGCAAGTTTTGGTCGTGGACATGGTCACGATCTAGCTGATTTCGATGCTTATCATAAAGCTCGCGGTATTCGCTGGCCAGTGGTGGATGGTAAAGAGACTCAGTGGCGTTACAGCGAAGGTAATGACCCATATGTGAAAGCGGGGCAAGGTTATCAGTTCTACGGTAAGCCAGACGGAAAAGCGGTTATTTTTGCATTACCGTTTGAGCCTGCGGCTGAAGTACCTGATGACGAATATGACTTATGGTTATCCACTGGGCGTGTTCTTGAGCATTGGCATACCGGTAGTATGACTCGCCGTGTGCCTGAACTACACCGTGCATTCCCTGAGTCTGTTGTTTTCATGAATCCACTGGATGCAAAAGCGAAAGATTTGCGTCGTGGTGACAAAGTGAAAGTGCTTTCTCGTCGTGGTGAAGTGCTGTCCACCGTCGAAACACGTGGACGAAATAGACCACCGAAAGGTTTGATTTATATGGCATTCTTCGATGCTTCTCAGCTAGTGAATAACCTCACGCTAGATGCAACGGATCCGCTATCTAAAGAAACGGATTACAAAAAATGTGCCGTTAAACTGGAAAAGGTGTAATTGCGTATGTCCCAGAAACCGGGTTCCCAGAATAGTCGCCGCCGTTTTTTGCGTGATGTTGCTCGCGCAGCGGGTGGATTGGCGGCTGTTGGTGTGGTACTGGGGCTACAGCAACAAACTTCCCGAGCGAGCGGAGTGCATCTTCGCCCGCCGGGAGCCTTAGATGAGCGTGCATTTGCTAATGCTTGTGTCCGCTGTGGCCAATGTGTACAGGCGTGTCCGTATGACATGCTGAAGTTGGCGACCTTAGCATCAGGTATGGCAGCCGGTACTCCGTATTTTATCGCCCGTGAAAACCCTTGCGAAATGTGTGAAGACATTCCTTGTGCCAAAGTGTGCCCAAGTGGTGCTCTGGATAAAGAAATTGCTTCTATCAATGATGCACGAATGGGATTGGCAGTGTTACTCGATCATGAAAATTGCTTAAATTTTCAAGGGCTAAGATGTGATGTATGTTACCGCGTTTGCCCATTGATTGATGAAGCGATCACATTGGAACTTGAGCAAAACCATCGAACCGGTAAACACGCGCGTTTCTTACCCACGGTGAACAGCGAATACTGCACAGGCTGCGGTAAATGCGAACAGGCCTGTGTGTTAGAAGAATCGGCAATCAAAGTCTTGCCAAGATCGTTAGCGAAAGGTGAGTTAGGGCATCATTACCGCTTTGGTTGGCTGGAGGGAAACAATGGCAAATCGTAAACACGATGCCGGACGTGAGGCTCTGGCAAAAAAAGGGTGGTGGAGAAGCCATAAATGGTTGGTATTAAGGCGCACCAGTCAGTTGCTTGTGCTCGCTATGTTTCTAAGTGGTCCATGGTTTGGTGTGTGGATCTTACATGGAAACTACAGCAGCAGCTTATTGCTTGATACTGTGCCATTAACTGATCCACTGATTACGTTAGAAAGCTTAGCAAGTGGTTACTTACCGGGAATCTCTGCGTTAATCGGTGCTGGGATTGTCTTCGGGGTATATGCCCTGTTAGGAAAGCGTATTTTCTGTAGTTGGGTATGCCCAGTGAATCCGATCACGGATGCGGCAGCTTGGTTGCGTCGAAAATTCGAATTTAATCAATCTGCGACGATCCCGCGTTATATCCGTTACGTTTTGCTGGTCATTATTTTAGTCGGTTCAGCGATTAGCGGTACATTATTGTGGGAGTGGATTAACCCAGTTTCACTGATGGGACGTAGCCTAATTTTTGGTTTTGGTAGCGGCGCTTTAGTTTTAATTGCACTTTTTTTATTTGATTTACTGGTTGTGGAACATGGTTGGTGCGGTCATCTTTGCCCGCTCGGCGCACTGTATGGTGTGGCGGGATGTAAAGGCGCACTGGTAGTGACAGCACATAAAAAAGAGCAGTGTAACCGCTGTATGGACTGTTTCCACGTTTGTCCGGAACCGCAAGTTTTGCGGACGCCGGTTCTTGATAAACAAGCCCCTGCACAGATCCTCGCAAAAGATTGCACCACTTGCGGTCGTTGCGTCGATGTCTGTGCTGAGGACGTTTTTAAAATAACACTAAAATGGAGTTCGGGAGCTAAATCATGAAAAACCCTGTCCTGAAAAAAACGTTAAGCCGTTGGATAGCGGGTATGGCCGTTGTTGTGAGCAGTTTTGCTTGGGCGGCTAATGGTGTCGATCTGACCCAATCACCCGAAGTGTCTGGCACTCCAGAGGGCGGCATTCATATTCCTAAAGAACAGGAAAAAATGGCGCTGAATTATGTTAACCAACCACCAATGATCCCTCATAGCGTGGAAGGCTATCAAATTACTACCAATACCAACCGCTGTTTACAGTGCCACGGTGTTGAAAACTACCGAACTACTGGCGCACCAAGAATCAGTCCAACTCACTTTATGGATGCGACGGGTAAAGTCTTAGGTGAAGTGTCGCCAAATCGTTATTTCTGTTTACAGTGTCACGTACCACAATCTGATACTGCGCCGATTGTGGATAATACATTCACCCCATCCAAAGGCTTTGGGAAATAAGGGGCAGATATGACGAATAAAAGTGATAAGCCGGGCATCATTCGCCGCGTCTGGCAGTGGTGGCGACGTCCTAGTCATCTAGCTCTAGGAACCTTGCTATTGATTGGTTTCGTGGGTGGTGTGATTTTCTGGGGTGGATTTAATACCGGAATGGAAAAGGCCAATACGGAAGAATTCTGTATTAGCTGCCATGAGATGCGTGAAAATGTCTATGAAGAGTATATGGATACTATCCACTATACTAACCGTAGCGGTGTGAGAGCGACTTGCCCAGATTGCCACGTCCCTCATGAGTTTGTGCCGAAGATGGTGAGAAAAATCAAAGCGAGTAAAGAGCTTTATGGAAAGATTTTTGGGGTCATTGATACACCGCAAAAATTCGAAGCTCATCGACTTGAAATGGCTCAAAATGAGTGGCGGCGTATGAAGGATAATAATTCTCAAGAATGTCGTAATTGCCATAACTTTGAGTATATGGATTTCACCGCGCAAAAAAGTGTGGCAGCCAAAATGCATGACCAAGCACTCAAAGACGGTAAAACCTGTATTGATTGTCATAAAGGTATCGCACATAAGCTACCTGATATGCGAGAAGTTGAACCGGGCTTTTAATTGAGTAGGCTAGTTGGCTTGAAAGGGGCAGCTAGCCTAAGTTATATTTGTGTTAAATCAATAAAGTTACGCTAGTTTTGTGTATTGTAGGTAGCATAAGCAAACCGCGTTATAGCGGGATAAATCGGGGCTATTAAACTATGTGGAAAAAGCTTCACCAACTTGCCATTCCAATGAACCTGTATCGATTATGCGGGCAATTAGCGCCGTGGTTTATTGTGTTAAGTGTGGTCTTTCTTGCGGTAGGTTGGATCTGGGGTTTTGGTTTTGCGCCCACGGATAAAACACAAAGTGATAGTTACCGGATCATATATATTCACGTCCCTGCCGCTATGTGGTCGATGGGGATTTATGCCACGATGGCAATTACCGCTTTTGTTGGCTTAGTCTGGCAAATGAAGGTATCCGAAGTCGCTATAGCAGCAATGGCACCTGTTGGCGCAGTGTTTACGTTTATTGCGTTAGTCACTGGCGCAACATGGGGTAAACCGATGTGGGGTGCTTGGTGGGTATGGGATGCACGATTAACCTCTGAATTAATTCTCTTTTTCCTGTATGTTGGGGTTATTGCCTTATGGCATGCTTTTGATGACCGCCGGACCGCAGGGAAAGCCGCCGCCATTTTAGTGCTTATTGGTGTGATTAACTTACCGATCATTCACTATTCTGTTGAATGGTGGCAAACTTTGCATCAGCCATCAACCCGTATGCAAGAAAGTATTAATCCTGCGATGCGTACGCCATTGCGTTTCGCGATTTTGGGATATCTCTTTTTGTTTATCTCCTTAACACTCATTCGTTTGCGTAATCAACTTTTATTGCTGGAGCGTAATCGTCCATGGGTTCTAGATATCGTGAATAAGAGAGGAAAAAAATAATGAATAGCGCCTTTGCCTCTTGGTCCGATTTTTTTGCCATGGGGGGATACGGATTTTATGTCTGGCTTGCAGTGGTTTTGACCATATTGCCTATTTTAGGCTTGTGTTTTCATACCTTTATCCAACGAAAAATGATTATCAACTCAATCATTCAGCAGCAAACGCGGGAAGCGAGACAAAAAGCTGCAAGAGTGCGTAGGGAGTCTCTATGAATATTCGTCGTCGTAATCGATTGTGGCTTATTTCATCGATAGTTCTTGGTGTAGGGCTAACCTTCTCTTTGGTGCTGTACGCCTTAAGTTCGAACATTGACCTATTTTATACTCCTGGCGAAATTATTTACGGTAAACGGGAAACTCAAAAAGTCCCTGAAGTTGGTCAGCGGTTGCGTGTCGGTGGCATGGTGATGCCGGGTTCTGTTGTCCGTGATCCCGATTCATTGAAAGTGACGTTTACCGTTTATGATGCTGAGGCTGAAATTGATGTGACCTATAGCGGCACATTGCCAGACTTATTTAAAGAAGGGCAAGGGGTCGTGGTTCAAGGGGAGTTAGAACCGAATAATCATGTATTAGCAAAAGAAGTGTTAGCCAAACATGATGAAAATTATACACCTCCAGAAGTCGAACACGCGATGCAAGAGAATCATAAACGACCAGAGGCAGTGTATAAGGACAATGCATCATGATCCCAGAGATTGGTAATATCCTGCTGTGTTTAGCACTTGGGATCGCCGTATTACTCTCTTTTTATCCGTTATGGGGGGTTGCCCGTAATGATGCTCGCTTGATGGGATCGTCCCGAGTGCTTGCATGGCTACTGTTTCTTTGTGTCACCGGGGCCTTTTTAGTTCTCATCAATGCCTTTGTGGTGAATGATTTCTCTGTCACTTATGTGGCGAATAACTCAAATACTCAACTCCCTATCTGGTACCGTGTTGCAGCAACATGGGGTGCTCATGAAGGCTCATTACTTTTATGGGTTTTATTGATGAGCGGCTGGACATTTGCTGTTGCCCTCTGTAGCCATCGCATGCCATTAGATATTGTGGCTCGCGTATTAGCGATTATGGGAATGGTGAGTGTTGGGTTTTTACTGTTTATTATTTTCACCTCAAATCCATTTTCGCGGACGTTACCGTCATTCCCGATTGAAGGGCGAGACTTAAACCCTCTGCTGCAAGATCCCGGACTAATTTTCCATCCACCATTATTGTATATGGGATATGTGGGCTTCTCTGTAGCATTCGCGTTTGCTATCGCTGCACTGTTAAGTGGACGATTAGATAGCTCCTTTACTCGCTTTGCTCGTCCTTGGACATTAGCCGCTTGGTTCTTTTTAACCCTCGGGATCATGCTAGGTTCCGCGTGGGCGTATTATGAATTAGGTTGGGGAGGCTGGTGGTTCTGGGATCCGGTAGAAAATGCTTCCTTTATGCCATGGTTGGTGGGGACGGCACTGATCCACTCATTATCCGTGACTGAGCAGCGCGCTACGTTCAAAGCATGGTCGCTGTTATTGTCTATTTTTGCTTTCTCATTGTGTTTATTAGGAACGTTCTTGGTGCGTTCCGGTGTCTTGGTTTCTGTGCATGCCTTTGCTTCTGACCCAGCTCGTGGGCTATTTATCTTAGCCTTTATGATACTGGTGATTGGCGGCTCACTGTTGGTCTTTGCTGTCCGTGGGCATAAGGTTCGTTCCAAAGTTAATAATGCACTTTGGTCGCGTGAATCTCTGCTATTGGGGAACAACGTGATCCTTACCGCCGCGATGCTGGTGGTGCTGCTAGGCACATTATTACCCTTGATTCACAAACAAATTGGTTTGGGAACCATTTCGATTGGCGAGCCATTTTTCAATACCATGTTTATCGCCTTGATGGTGCCATTTGCCCTGCTCTTAGGAATTGGACCGCTGGTTCGCTGGGGAAGAGATCGCCCAGCTGCGATTAAAAAGTTGTTAATCATGGCGCTCGTGCTGACATTGATCCTCTCTTTTGTGCTGCCTTGGTTAATGCAAGATCGCGTAGAAGCGTTGACGGTGCTGGGATTGATGATGGCGTGCTGGATTATCATTTTGGCCTTTGCTGAAATGAAAGTTCGCATTAGCAAAAAAATAAAACTCACACCAAGCTACTGGGGAATGGTTTGTGCTCACCTTGGTTTGGCGGTGACTATTGTCGGGATTGCTTTTAGCCAGAATTACAGTATTGAGCGAGATGTCAAAATGAAGGCCGATGATAGTGTGACTATCCGCGCTTATACTTTTGTATTTAATGGGGTGCATGAAGCCGATGGTCCAAATTACCAAGGGGTAATTGGAACACTGACCGTGAAAGAGAATGACAAGGTTATTGCAACATTACACCCAGAAAAACGATTTTACAGTACCAGCCGTGCGGTGATGACTGAAGCCGCAATCGATGGTGGTTTTGCCCGAGACCTGTATGCCGCATTAGGTGAGGAAATATCACCCAATGTTTGGACGTTACGCTTATATTACAAACCGTTTGTTCGCTGGATTTGGTCAGGTGGTGTGTTGATGTCGATTGGTGCGCTCTTTTGTTTGTTTGATCCGCGCTATCGTCGTCGTAAATCACAGGGGGAAACCGTATGAATCGCAAAATCTTTTTAATTCCTTTGGCTATTTTTGCGGTCATTGCAGCTGTCCTGCTGTGGCAGTTAGTCCGTAATGCCGAAGGGGATGATCCTCGTTTATTAGAGTCGGCATTGATTGGTAAACCGGTACCCGTTTTCCGTTTGGAATCCTTAGAAAATCCGGGGCAAGAATATGACTCCAAGGTGCTTATTCAAGGTCAGCCTATACTGTTAAATGTTTGGGCAACGTGGTGCCCAACCTGCCGTGCAGAACATCAATATTTGAACCAATTAGCCGCTCAAGGTATCCGTGTTGTCGGCCTTAATTATAAAGATGATCGCCAAAAAGCGATTGTTTGGCTGCGTGAACTGGGGAATCCCTATGCGTTGAGCCTATTTGATGGGCAAGGGATGCTTGGATTAGATCTTGGGGTGTATGGCGCGCCTGAAACGTTTTTAATCGATGGGCAAGGGATTATTCGTTATCGCCATGCCGGTGCTGTTGATGAACGTGTTTGGCAAAATGAACTTAAGCCTCTGTGGGATAAATACAGCAAGGAGAGTACGCAATGAGATATGTAATTGCCTTGCTGATGTGGGGATTGAGTGCGGGGATGAGTTTTGCAGCGACGGAGGTATTTACCTTCGACAATGAGCAGCAAGAGCAGCAATTCCGTAAATTAACAGAAGAGTTACGTTGCCCAAAATGCCAAAATAACAGTATCGCTGATTCTAACTCGATGATCGCCTTAGACTTGCGCCAGAAAGTGTATGAATTGATGCAGGAAGGGAAAAATCGAGATGAAATTGTCGATTATATGGTGGCGCGTTACGGTTATTTCGTCACGTATAACCCGCCATTAACCCCGCTGACTGTAGCCTTATGGGGAATGCCATTTATCGCTATCGCCATTGGCGGCTGGATTATTTTTGCGCGCTCGAAAAAACGCGTAAGAGTGAGTAAAAATAGTCAGCAAGATGATACCGAAACATTGCCGGAAGCGACACGAGCAAGTTTTTGGGTGTATGTTCCCGGGATCGTTATTGCGCTGGGTATTACGGGTGCAGCCTATTATCAAGTCGGTAACTATAAAAAAGTGGCTGACTGGAATGTGGCTTATCAGCAAGCCCCTGAATTATTGGATAGAGCGTTAAATGCCAATGAACTTCCTCTGAATAATGAAGAGATGGAGAACTTGGCGTTAGGGCTGAGAACACGCTTACAGGAAGATCCGCAGAATATTGATGGATGGGTGATGTTAGGGCGCATCGGTATGGTTCTCGGTAATGCGACAATGGCAACCGATGCCTATGGTCGAGCGTATCGCTTATCTCCAGAAGATGATGCTGTCGCATTGGGGTATGCTGAGGTATTAACGCGTTCATCAGATCCCAGTGACAATCAGGAGGGTAATGAGTTACTCAAAAAATTGATCGCTAAAAACCGGACGAATGTTAAAGCACTGAGTTTATTTGCGTTCAATGCTTTTGAACAAGAACGTTACCCTGAAGCCATTTCGGCATGGCAGATGATGTTAAAATTGCTTCCTGAGAATGACCAGCGCCGAGCTATAATCGAGCGCAGTGTCGAGCAAGCTTTAATGATGCTGCATGAGAAAAAAGGTGTCGCGGCAGAGAAATAATATTTCTACATTAACGATGATTGTTGACCATAACGGGAGCTTAGGCTCCCGTTATCCGTTGTAGCTAACCTCTTATGGTTAAGTGCAATCAGCATAAATATGACTCACTAGGTTTAAGTGCATAACAGTTAACGTTTTTGGCAAAAAACAATAACAACAAACATCCAATTAAGATACAATCCGCCCCTATCTATTCGTCGTGAAATCACGGGAAAACGTTGCACTTACGCCCCTTAATCAGACAATCTGCTGCTTATCTTGCATTGCTGGCTGTTGCGATGCTGTTTATCGCGCCATTGATTTCTAAATCAATGGAACAGATGAACAGCTGTGCAGAGAGCCATGGCGCAATGGCAGAGCATTCGATGTCTCAGCATCATGATATGCCATTGTCTGAGCATTGTGAGCAAGGCGGTGCTATGAACCACATGCTGATGGTCAGTGTTGGGCAATCCCCAATGGAAGATATCGCGTGTGGCTATTGCCAATTGTTGGTTAATTTCCCATTCCTGATTTTATTTGTTGCCGCAATTATTCGACAACTGGCGACACTAACCCTGTTTATTCCTTATGAACGCTGTATCCAATTGTGGGTATTTCGTCCTTGGTCGCTGCGTTTAGCGCGAGCGCCTCCGATTTCCTGTTTTATCTAATCGATTATTAAACAAAATAATATTCTGCTTTTGCTCTCAATGCGCAAAACAATTCCACTTATCTTGAATATCCGTTTTATGTTCAGGAGGCTCTGTTATAGGCATCTTTATGTGGATTGTAAACCAAGCTTCATTGAGAAGGCAGCGACAATAAATAGATAAATACAGGTTAAAAATGAACTCAAATACCTTTAATTTTGCGCCTATCGCAGCGCTTGTTATCACTGCAATCACCTCCATTTCAGCGGTGGCAGACAATGAGAAAAACCAAACGCCAATCACTAATAACTCAGTCATGATTGTGACTGCGCCGGTGGATTCTCCACTAACAATTTCAACGTCACCGAAAACACCAAGGCAGCCAGTGCCTGCCAGTGACGGCTCTGATTATTTAAAAACTATTCCTGGTTTTTCTCAAATTCGTAATGGAGGAACAAATGGCGATCCTGTGTTTCGCGGTATGTTTGGTTCGCGCCTGCGGATCATGACTAATGACAGCGAAATGCTAGGTGCATGTCCCTCGCGTATGGATGCGCCGACTTCTTATATATCACCGGAAAACTTTGATTTGCTTACCATGGTTAAAGGCCCTCAGACTGTTTTATGGGGGCCGGGAAACTCAGCAGGAACGGTACGTTTTGAGCGTGAGAAACCGATTTTTACCGAAGCCGGAATTCAAGGAAATGCCAGTGCGTTAACAGCGTCAAATCAACGTTGGGATGCTAATGCAGATGTCAGTGCTGGGAATGAAAAAGGCTACATTCGTATTATTGGGAATAAATCACGTTCTAACGACTATAAAGATGGTAACGGGGATAAAGTGCCATCGAAATGGGATAAATGGAATGCGGACGTGGCGGTCGGCTGGACTCCGGATGAATATACATTAGTGGAATTAAGTGCCGGTAAAGGGGATGGAGAGGCTCGTTATGCTGGTCGTGGCATGGATGGCTCTCAATTTAAACGCGAAAGCTTAGGTTTGCGCTTTGAAAAGAGCAATATTGGTGAGGTATTCGACAAACTAGAAGGCAATGTGTATTACAACTATGCCGACCATATCATGGATAACTATTCATTACGTAGCCCAACCAGCAACATGGGATCCGGTGGGCATATGAGTGGCGGCCATGGAAGCCATGGCATGATGAATATGCCAATGAAAATGCGAGTTGACCGTGAAACAATTGGTGGGCGAGTGATGGGTACTTGGCTATGGAATGATTATGAATTGCGCTCCGGTGCGGATATGCAAACCAATAAACATCGCAAAAATAGTAATAATATCTGGAAAAAAGATGCAGAATTTCAGGATTATGGCGTGTTCAGTGAGTTAACGTGGGCAACGAATGACCAAGGAAAAGTGATTGGTGGCGGGCGTGTGGATCGGGTTATTGTAGATAACTATACTGGAGTGGGATCTTCTGGGCGCAATACGGTGATGCCAGCTGGTTTTGTACGTTATGAGCATGCATTACCTAAGATGCCCGTTATGTTATATGCGGGGGTAGGGTATACCGAGCGATTCCCTGATTATTGGGAACTTTTTTCACCTAAAATGGGGCCGGATGGCAGTAAAAACGTCTTTGATAATTTGAAAACAGAGAAAACCACCCAACTAGATATTGGCGCAAAATACAGTGATGAGAAAACCAATGCTTGGGTATCTGCATACATTGGACGTGTCGATGACTTTATTCTATTCCGCTACAGTGCCACCAACGCCAAAATGAGCCAAGTGGAGAATGTGAATGCCATGATTATGGGAGGGGAGATGGGGGTAGGCTACCAACTTAGTGATGCATGGAAAGCGGATGCTAGCCTCGCATATTCATGGGGAAAAAATAGGACTGATGGTCAAGCGTTACCACAGATGCCTCCGTTGGAAAGCCGTTTAGGTTTGACATGGGAAAAAGGGGACTGGACGGCAACAGGACTGGTTCGTATGGTTAGCCGTCAAGATCGTGTGGCAATTAATGAAGGTAACGTTGTCGGTAAAGATTTCAGTGAAAGTGCTGGATTCACCATTTTTTCACTCAATACCGCGTATCGAATTAATGAAAGCATTAAATTAAGTGCAGGTGTTGATAACTTGTTTGATAAAACCTATAGCGAGCACTTAAATTTAGCTGGAAATAGTGGATTTGGATATTCATCAAATAGCCCTGTTAACGAACCGGGAAGAAATTTCTGGGCTAAGTTAAACCTAACATTCTAAGTCGCTATTATCGCAACCTAACAACCAGTTTTCTGGCTGGTTGTTAGCAATTATCCTGTAAGTACTGGAATATAATAATTGAGTTCTTGAATATACTCATGAGGATAATTGACGAATTCCTCATAAGACGGGGTTGATTTCAAAACATAGTGTTCAATATCACAGCCAGTGCTGCGAACAATATCCATTTCTGCTAAAACTTTGCCGTATGCGGTATAAATAATATCGTTGTAGTCAGTACCTTGTAAATTTCCGAGAAATTTAATTTCTAGATAATTACCCGCCGGAACTTTTAGTGATTTAGAAAAGGGGGGAACAGTCGCCATGTCTTGTTCATTGAATGCGGTTGAATAGAGAAAACGACCTTCTTCCTCGGAGGCGGTATCTACACCATGGATGGCGTAAAGATTCTGGGCGACCAATTTATTTTTATCTAAAAAGGTTCTCCAATACTGTTTTCTGAGTTCTTCTGTCTTTAAATTCCACTCATTAATTCCTTGGGTATAGCGGTGGGTCATTCCCAGTAAATTAATTTCAGGTAATTCGACGAGTTGAACTTGAGCTTGTAGTTCTTTGCTTTCACGTAATGGTAAGCAGAAACCTTCAATATGCCAACCTGTACGTTTTCTATACTCTGATGGTGTGACGCCAAATTGTTTTTTAAATGCACGACAAAAAGTTTGTTGCGAATCAAATCGGTAGCGTAGGGAGATATCCATAATACTGTCGTTAGTTAAACGTAGTGCTACGGCAGAACAAGACAAGCGTCGAGCTCGAATGTAAGAGCCTAGAGCTAAACCTGTTTGGTTTTTAAAAAGGCGTTGGAAGTGCCATTTAGTATACCCAGATTTATCTGCGACAGTATCGAGAGAGAGTCGCGACTCTAAATTTTGTTCGATCCAGAGAATAATTTCTCTGATAACACTTTCTTGTAGCATGGTTACGTTTCCAGTCACTTTCGCATTAGACGAAAATTAAGACCCCAAATCTGAGTATTAAAATAAGATACATAGGAACTAATCCTAGTTGATCATAGGATAACATGTCTACGGGCAATTTTTTTTAAAGCAATGTGAAGTTAAGTAAGTTTCATTCGTATTTTTGCGTTCAAATATATTGAGCCCTAGCCTTTTCAACTGCGGTTTTGAGTAAGAATAGGCTGAATTTTCGATTGAAATAAAAGCACTTTTTGTGCATTAAGTTGTTGTGCAAACAAAAGAATATTCATACAAATAGAATAGAAAACTTTACCTATCGAATGAAATTTAGACAAACATTCAGTGAGTTACTCGAGGGGATCTAATTTGCTGTAATTCAATTATCAATCATGAATATTCAAATTTGTCATTATAAATTGTTACTATTGAAATGTTTTTTATAAATGATAAAAAACGATTCTGATAGTGATAGAGGGGGGAGTCAGTTATTATTAATATACCTAGAATTGTTTAAGTGAATATGTCATTAATTGATAATTTAGAATATAAGAATAAATTTAAGTATATGAACGTAATCTATCATTTATTGTAAAATTTTCAGATAATCCTTGATCAATGTTTTCGTGATTTTGTAATATAGAAAGCGGAGAATAGATCGTCAATAAATGATAGTTCTTAGTAGTATTCCTTCATATGATATGAAGGGGATTAAGATATACACCTTTGATATGTTGTTTATCATTGTGATTAATATCACGTTTTTATTTTTATATTACATGGAATTTTGATTGAAAAAGTGAATTGAATCAATCAACTGAATTTTTCGTTGAAAATTATCTTTATATGAGTACTACTAAAAATGTGATGTATGTCATGTTTTTTTAACTTAAATCAATTAATTGATCTAAGCGCGGTGATAATTTAGCCGCCTCATAATTAATATTCAGCTAAAGAGTAAAAGGAGTATTTATGAATAAAAATGAAATTGCTAAAAAGCTAGGGGTTAAGATCCGACTGCAAAGGGAGAGTCATAAAATGAGTCTTCAGCAAGCAGCTAAATTAATTGGAGTTTCAGTGGATGAGATGAATCGCTTTGAAAATGGCGAGAGCTGTATCGATGTGGATTCCTTGTTTCAATTCGCCTATTTGTTTAATCTAGAACCTGCCTCATTTTTGTATGGTGTAGTGAATGTTAATAGTGGAGCTCGTAGTACATTACACTAAAAGTATTATAAGATAATGATTCCACCTAGATGATATAACCTTTAAAATCAATGTATTAATAAATCAATAATGAAACTGTTTCGTATGAAATCATCTGTATAAATGAAATGCTATAAATAAAAATACTTAACTGCAAAGGTAATCTAATTAAGTAATTATAGATTCACTTCTCCGTGGATAATGCCTTTTTAGATGAAAAAGTATTTTTATGTTATATGAGGTACTAATTTAGTGTGTATTTAAAACGCTAATTAATAACATGAGAGTCTCATTATTAATCGATATAAGACTAATCCGGATATTTAAAAAAATTAACTTTATATTGATAAAAGATAATTAATGGAAAGAGTTAGTGGTAAATATAGTCATTTAGGGATTATTTTTAAGTAAATGTTCTTATTATTTTTAGATGACTTTAATTTTATATGATTAAATTAATAATCATATAAGTAAAAATCACTCTCTTTGGGATTGTCATAAAAATAAAGCGGCACTAGTAGGCCGCAGTAAATTGCTGACGAATAAATTGAGGGTGCTCGACTTCATCTAAAATGGCGACAGATAAATCCTGTACAGATATCTTTGCAGGTGTATTTCCATTCATAAGTAATTGATTGTTACCGAGCCGAAAAGTTTCAGTTCTTTCTCCTGGCTCAAGAATTGCTGCGGGAGAAACAAATGTCCAATCGAGAGAGTTAATTGATTGTAGAACTAATTTAAATTCTTTCACAGCTTGAGCGCCTGGACGAATCTTATCTGGAAATTCAG
This sequence comes from Providencia sp. PROV210, assembly GCF_028479445.1. Taxonomy (NCBI): domain Bacteria; kingdom Pseudomonadati; phylum Pseudomonadota; class Gammaproteobacteria; order Enterobacterales; family Morganellaceae; genus Providencia; species Providencia sp. PROV210. The sequence goes on along the minus strand of NZ_JAMPNQ010000016.1, from coordinate 113,803 downwards.
GAGAATCTAATAGTAATACGCCGGGTGAAATTTCAAGACTACCAGCACCTCCTACTACGATAAATCGTTGTACAAGGGATTTTTGTACAGCATGTAAAATTGCTTGGTTGCCAGCTATAGTGTCTTGATACAAATTAGGGTTATCCCAGCCACCATTAAAAGCACTGATCACCACATCCTGACCTTTTAGTCGTGATGTTAGCCAAGAAGTATCCATAATATCACCAGACTCGGTGATCAAATGGGCATGTTGAGGAAGTTGGTTACTGTGTCGAGAAATTGCGGTGACTTGGTGGTGACGCATTAATGCTTCTGAGACGAGTGCCTTACCAACAAAGCCCGTTGCACCAATAATAGATATTTTCATTCTTAGCTCCAGTTAACTTTCGATGGTCTATTTAAGTTTTCCATTCTTTCTAAAATATATCTTCGTCATGCTTCACATTGCTGTGTTATTGATACTAATATGGTGCTAATCATTAATTTATGTAGATTTCCAGTAGCATTCTCATGGACCACTTAACGACATCTTTAAGTATTTAGAGTATAGAGCACGAAAGTCTATTAGGTGATTTTATCTACATCACTGAACGGCAGAGAATAATAATCTGTTGGATCCTATTTTTTAGTTCGGTAGATATCCCTGCGGGTGCCAATCCGAGAGAAATTTGCCTCAATGGTTCTGCAATTGCCATAGATAAAATTAAGTCACTCATAACGACATAGTCATTTTGCTTTATTATTTTTTGCTCCCAATGGAAAGTTAGCCAATCTGCTAATAATCGACGACTTCTTTCAATTCCACTTTTTTGATATTTATCGAGCAGGATCTTTTTTTGTTTAAAATCAGTCTGGAGTAATCGATATAAGCCAACTGCCTCTTCAGAAAGTACCGTGTTAGCGACCGTTTCTAAATTGACCTGCAATAATTCGAAAAAAGTATCAGTAGAGTGAGCTTTTGAGTCAAATAAAGGTACAAAGCTATCTGTCCAGCTGAGTACAACCTGCTCAATCAGGTCGTCACGGTTATCGACAAAACGATAGATTGTTTTTTTCGCGACACCAGCTCGCTTTGCAACATTATCAATGGTCGTTAGTTGGTAGCCATCCTTAATGAGTGATTCGCTAGTTGCCTGAATCATTTTCATTTTTAGAATATCCTCAGAAATACTAGGGCGTCCTCTAGCGGGCTTGATGTCTTCACGCTTTGACATAAATGGCGATCCTTAATGTTGTTATCTTGACATAAAAGGATTTTACCCTGAAATTAATTGGGAAACAAATTTAGTTTCCTAATTAATATTATTCAGGATGATGACTATGACAACACATAAAATTTGGGCCGTTGATGATGTCAATGAGCTATTGCTTTCAAAGCCTCTACGTATGGAGATGGGAATTGAACGTGATGAAAATGGATTATTAACCGTCGCAGTACGAACGGATTTGCATGGTTGCAAAGGGCGAATGTTGGAGTGGTGGTTTACTTTTTTTGAAACGACTCAGCATATTCGTTGGTGGCATCCTCATGATCATGTCGCTCACCATGGTTGGGATGAGCATTGGAAAAAAGGGGAGCGTTTTATCGGTGCTTCAATTCATGCGGTTGAGTCTTTAGGTTCGATTCCTCCTGTTGCAGCTAAGCTCAAGTTTAGAGAAGCTTCAGACTTTTTCGATAAACAATTATTCGCTCAAGCGATTGAGAATAAAACTATTTCAGGTGCAGTCTGTGCTTCAATCGGCTTTGGTGACCATGTGCTAATGGATGAGCAGGGATATCCTATAGATGGGAAAATGGTGCATTTAACCAGAGATACTGATTTTGGATGTGTACTTCGTAGTCGATTTGTTCTAGGTGCGTCTCTTAGTGACCCACGTACTGAGTTATCTGACGAGATTGGTTTAGAGTTAATGCGCCATTGCTATAATGAATTTACCTATTTATCACGCTTTCTTCCTTCATTGTATTATGGTGAACATGCGAATGGAGAAAAAGCCCCTTTACCGTGGTAATCAATGGATAATAAAAATAAAATTAGCCCTATGGCGCGAATGGTAGTGCTAATTTTGTTTTGCCTTTTCTCGAAATAATTTCAACACAATACTGGTAATAATTGCGATAGCTCCACCCAGCGCGGTTTCTAATACTCGATCAAACAATAGGGTGTAGGCGGGATGTCGCCAATAAACAACTTGCTCTAGAACCGATAATATCAAGCTAGTGACAACGAATGTCATAAAGGTATAGCCATGGTGGAAGCTCATTGGCAGTAAAAAAGCAAAAACAAGGATAGCAGCTAGCCCGATATAAGGCATCAATGGGGTATTGAACAGTAAAAAGAGGAATAACACAGAAATTAAACTACCCGCAACTCTTTGTAAGGTTATCTTCACAATGCTCTGTGATTTAGGGTGGAGTACGAAGACAAAAGTCAGCAATGTCCAATAAAAGTGCCCGAGATCGATCATTCTTGGGATTGCCAACGTGAGTAGTAAGCCAATCGCATATGTCATTGAGCGAGGAATAATATTCTTTCGAAGCGTGACTAAATTCTTTTCAACAAGTAACGGCGTAATAATTGAATGGCGCGTCATTTTTTGGCTAAGTGCTGAATAGACCAGTAGGGTGACACCACTACCAATTAAAAATCCAAGAGTCAGGCTTTTCGAAATTGCGGGAAGTATTGTACCAATGGTGGACATGATAATCATGAATTTCATGGTTAAATCCATCATCGGATCTGTCCCGTATAACTGATAATAGATAAATGAAAAAACGGCTAAGTAAATATAAAATTCAGTGCCTAAGCGTAAAGTATCTCCAATCAAAATAGCGACTAAGATCATGGCGAGACAGCAGGCAGTATAGAAGTAATTTTTATATTCTTTCGCTGCACTGAATAGGTTGAATGAGTATAGCGTCGAAAAGGCTGCCCACATGGCGGCTTGAACATCAATGAGGGCCAATGCGGCCAAGGCACTGAGAATTAGGCAACTACTGAATATAATGCCGTCATGAATAGCGGGGATTTTCTTCATAATATGACGCTCATAAAATGTAATCTAACTCATTCATTACTAAGAGTTTTGAATGATATCATATGACAGTATGAATATACATTTAGCATCGATTTTAGTTATTGATAGAGTGAAATACAAGGCAGAATAACTATGGCTTGAGATTGGCGCTGTATTTATCTGAGATAAAAAATGCATAATACCCCCAGCGTAAAAGCAATATGTTGTCATGTGAAAGGAAGAATAAATGCAAATAATTAATCCCCATGATTTTGTTTGGGTGGGTAGCAATAATGATGTGCCTGTGGAATCACTGCCTGAGTGGGTTCGATCCCAGTGGAATCATAAGCTTCCTCTGACCGTATACCGCGACAAAGCCGAAGACAATAAATTGACGGTTGCCATTCGTGGGATCAAACCTCACCAACGCGTAACGACCCAGATTAATAAATCCGCAATAACTCATATTATGAATGTGGAATCATTGGTGACGAATTCGATTGAACTACAGCGGTCAATGTTTATTGCCCTTCCTCCGATTCAAGTTCTATTACTGATTTCGCAACATAATTGGCCATGGAAATGGGGCGTAACAGGGAGTTGTGCATATACACTTGCTACCGATATTCAAAGTATGTTGGCTGATGGCGATCTCGATGTGGTGATCCGCTGTCCAACTCGCCAACAAAAAGAAGACTTTGCACAGTTTGCCATTAAAGCCAATACACCCTATTGCCCAATTGACATCTATGTAGAAACGCCAAAAGGTGGTTTTTCATTGGCGGAGTGGTTTAAAAATGATCTTGTGACATTGCACACGCCAACAGGGAATGTACTGACAGCAGACCCATGGGATGAAAACTTATAGCGGTACGGTTTCAAAATAGGCGCTCATAGCACATTTTGAAACCAAATTGATTAAAACGTAATTTTGATGCTCGTACAGATGTTTTTTTAGTAATCAAAATAGACATTAAATAGGGTTAGCTCTAGCCCTAACCCTATTTACTCTGATTTAGTGCTCAATCTGATTTACTCTGATTTAGTGCTCAATCTGAGGTTCTTGGGAGGCTGAGTTTTGCCATTCTTGCATTGCGGGTAAAGCGAGAATATTTTCAACCCACTGTTTAGCTTGAGTATTAACTGGAAGTTGATAGCTATGAATTCGGGAAGCTACGGGGACGAAAAATGCGTCTACGGTCGTAAATTCTTTGCCAGACAGCCATGGACCACCAAATCTATCAAATCCTTCTTGCCATAATTGTTGGAGTCGATTGAGGTTGGCTTGTAACTCATGGGAAATTTCAGGTAACGCTTCACATCTTGTGATATTCATCGGGCATTGTTGGCGTAATGCAGTAAATCCAGAGTGCATTTCTGCGCTAGCACAACGCGCCCATGCTCTTGCTTGTTTTTCTTTTGGCCATGCTTGAGGAAAATCCTCTGCGACATATTCACAGATGGCTAATGAATCCCATATCGTTAGATTGCCATCAATTAAGCAAGGTACTTGACCACTAGGGGAGAAACGCTGAAATTTTTCGTGGCTACTTTTTCCATTTTCAAAGTAACAGAGATTTTCTTCAAAAGGGATTTGCAATGTTTTCAATAAAATCCAAGGACGAAGAGACCATGACGAATAATTTTTGTTGGCTATCCAGAGTGTATACATACATTAACCTTTAAGTAGGTGGAGGAGTGGCAAGAGCTAGATTATCAATTAAAATCTGATATGAAAGATTTTTGAGGAATTTATTTTATAAAATAGTGGCTAGCCTTTTTAAGATAAATAAACTATGTTTATAAATATTCCGTATACCATATGAAAAATTAGAATAAGCATTGAATTTAAGTTAATTTACTTATTTTAAATTCTTGTTTATTTTAATTTATTTACATAAAAATAAATATCTTTATATAATTCGATTAAAATTAAACCTTTTCTTATTGTTTAAGTATATAAGGGATATATTTGTATTTATGATGATACTATTTGAATGTCTTCAACAAAATATTTGTTTAACTTTAGGGTAGGAATAAAAGTAATTTCACCTTATGATTATTACAGCCTGGTTATCTAGGTTATTAATTTAAAACTATATGGCTTTTAATATGCAATGGAAAAATAGTACCACACGTTACGGGCATATATCATTGCTCATTCATTGGTTAGTTGCAATTGTCGTTTATGGAATGTTCGCATTAGGCCTTTGGATGGTAAGCTTAGGCTACTATGATGTCTGGTATCATCAGGCCCCAGAAATACATAAAAGCATAGGAATGTTATTGTTTTTTATTATGCTTTTTCGCGTGGTTTGGCGATTTATTTCACCACCACCAAAACCATTACCAAGTTATAGCAAATTAACCAAAGTAGCCTCTATCTCTGCACAAATTCTGATTTACATTATTTTGTTCAGTATTTTAATTAGTGGTTATTTGATTTCAACTGCAGATGGACAACCAATTAGTGTATTTGGTTGGTTTAATGTTCCAGCCTTATTTACTGGTGCCGCAACTCAAGCTGACAGTGCGGGTGAAATTCATCTTTATTTAGCTTGGGCTGTTGTTTTGTTATCCGTTTTACATGCATTTGCTGCACTAAAACACCATTTTTATGATGGCGATATTACTTTAAAAAGAATGCTGGGTTTTAACCCCGATAAATAACGTGGAGAAAGTTATGTTAAAGAAATCTATTTTAGGTCTTGCATCTGGTGCTTTATTATTAACAGCTGGCTCTGCTTTTGCAGAAAATTATACATTCGATAAACAAGGCCAACATGCGTTTATTGAATTTCGTATTCAACATCTAGGTTATAGCTGGTTATACGGTAGTTTTAAAGATTTTGATGGTAATTTTACCTATGATGCAAAAGACCCTGCTAAAGATAAGGTTGAAGTCACCATTAAAACAGGCAGTATCGATACTAACCATGCAGAACGTGATAAACACTTACGTAGCCCAGATTTCTTAAATGCAGCAAAATTCCCAGAAGCAAAATTTGTTTCTACCGCAGTTAAGAAAGAAGGTGATAAATACCTAATCACAGGTGATTTCACGTTAAACGGTGTAACAAAACCAATTACTTTAGATGCAAAATTAACAGGCGAAGGTAAGGATCCTTGGGGCGGCTACCGTGCTGGTTTCGAAGCTAAAGGAAATATTAAGCTGAAAGAGTTTAATATTAAATCTGATTTAGGTCCTAAATCCCAAGAAGTTGAATTAATGCTATCTGTTGAAGGTGTACAAGCTAAGTAATCTTTATTTTACTAGAACCTCAATGCTGATTCAGGTATTGAGGTTTTTTTGTTCAATTTATTTCACTAAATTCTCGCCATTTTAACCTTATTCCTATAGCGCTAGAACCCCACTCGACGATAGAATAATTGTGCAGAACGCATTGTTTATATTATGCCATTCCCTCAAGCAGGCAAAATAGACTAAGATTATTTATACCTGAGTTTCAGTATTTGTTTTATCGTTAAAAGGCAGGGTCATTTTGAATACAAACAGTCCACGTAAAACCGCATTGGTGATTAGCATCATTTTTATTGGCTTTGCCCTTGGTTTCTATTGGTTAAGCAAAGACAACAATGTGCTATCAACGGAAAGCAATAGTGCGATTCATTCAGAAGCGATTGCTCAAGTTGAGAAGGAACTGCCGATCCTTGTGACGATTAAGAAAATAAGCCCAGTGACCTATCAAAATTTTGAAAGCTTAATGTCACAATATGACCCCGCTAATGAAGAATTACGTCGTCAGTTATTAGATTTGATTATTAGCCAATCGATGAAGTTAGTGGTTGAGCGCATGCCTTATGCTTCTGATGAGACTGTGGTTAATTTTACGGCAAAAGTAAATGACAACTTGAAAGCCTTGTTAGCCGAAGATCCAACAGGAAAAGTCTGTTTTAACGCGTTGTTCCCTCAATTAAGGGATTCCGCTGATATTATTCCGCCACAAAAAAGTCAAAATGTACTACTAAAACAAATCAGTGCTATTAATGCACTGTTAATTTCAGGAGAAGCAGGTGTTAAGCAGCCAGTACTCTCTAAGGCTGAATATCAACAGATACTCTCCGACTTAAGAACGCAGTTAGTGACAAAATATGGTAATGACGTTAGCATATTGACAAACTTAGAAGCGGGTAAAAAATCACCTGCCACGGTATGCCAGATATCGATTAGTCTATATGATGAAGCGCTTGGGATACCTGATAACGCTAAAAAAGCTGCCTTATTGCGCACTTGGTTCTCTTCTGCAAATAATTAGCGATTAATTGCCGTATTATGCGAATTGAGAGGATTAGCCGGTTTTGTTAATCCTCATTGCGTTTTATTTCATGGTCTACACACACACATAACAAACCGAACATCTTATACTGAATATAAGGTTCGGTTGTTCATTCATGTCGTTTAGCTACGCTATCAATTCCACACCTTTTGGAGGCAAGATGCGATTTGTGAAGAAAAGCATTGTCACACTGTTAACTATCGCTGCTATTTATGTTCCTACCATGGTTTCTCAGGCTTGTACCCGTGTTGTTTATCTCGGTGAAAATAATCAAATTATGACCGGCAGAACGATGGATTGGAAATATGATATTGGCACTAACTTATGGATCTTCCCTCGCGGGATGGATAGAGACGGTGTAGCTGGCGCTAACTCCCTCAAATGGAAATCTAAATATGGTAGTGTGATTGCATCTGGCTACGATATTTCAACGACTGATGGTATCAATGAAAAAGGTTTAGTGGCGAATTTATTATGGCTTGCTGAATCCAAATACCCAGAGCTGGATGATAAGCAGCCTGCTATTTCGCTCTCATTATGGGCGCAATATATGCTGGATAATTATGCCAGTGTTGCTGAGGCTGTGACTGCATTAGAACAACATCCATTTATTGTCGCGACAGATAATGTACCCGGCCAAAACCGTTTAGCGGCATTGCATTTATCCCTTTCTGACCCGAGTGGTGATAGCGCAATAGTTGAATATATTGATGGCAAACAAGTCATCCACCACAGCCGTAAATATCAAGTGATGACCAATTCGCCAGCCTATGAAAAGCAGTTAGCAATGCAAGAATATTGGCAAGGAATTGGTGGCACGGTCATGTTACCGGGGACTAACCGCTCAGCAGATCGATTTGCGCGGGCACAATTTTATGTGAATGCCATTCCCCAAAGTACGACACCGAATAAAGCGGTCGCCAGTGTTTTTGGTGTAATCCGTAATGTCTCTGTCCCTTATGGTCTGACATCTGAAGAATCTCCTGAAATTTCCTCTACCCGTTGGCGTACATTAGTTGACCATAAACGTCAGCTCTATTTCTTTGAATCAGCACTAACACCAAATGTTTTCTGGACAGATTTAAAGAAAATAGATTTTTCTAGTGAAACAGGAAAAGTGAAAAAACTTGATTTAGGTGAAGAGCAAAGCCACATCTATTCTGGGGATGCAACAGCCCAGTATGTTGATTCAAAACCTTTTGAGTTTCTAGGGCTTAGCGCCAAACAACTCGGTTATTAATCTTTCTTATTTAGCCTCCCGTTAGCCGGGAGGTTGATTAATATCAATCACTCTGTAACCAATTCATGAAAGCTTTGCACTCTGAGTAAGTAAGTTATAAGATGTATTTAAAATGCAACTTAATGGTGACTGTATGACTGAATTAGTGTGCTATAAAACAATGCCAGTATGGGACAAAGCTTCTGTTCCATTGATGTTCCAAGACCGCCACAACACCAAAGAAGATACTTTTGCACAATTGAATGTACTTGAAGGTTCGTTAGATTTTATTATTTTTGGCGACGATGGTAGCGAACAAAAGTTTACTTTTGATACTGAAAATCAACCACCGGTGATTGAACCTCAAGTTTGGCATCGTATTGCAGGTTGCAGCGATGACATGCGCTGTCAGTTGTCATTTTTATGCCGTCCAGAACTGGCGTTCTATAAAAAATATGACCTCAGTATGCCGCACTCTGAAGTGCGTTACCTCTGTGAAAATAATCTCGCAAAACCCTGTAAAACATTAGATCTAGGTTCTGGTCGTGGTCGCAATAGTTTTTATCTTGCTCAGCAAGGCTATGACGTTACTGCGGTGGATATTAATCAGAATCATATTCAAGCCATTGAGACAGTGAAAAAAGATTCAGGTATTGAAAATATTCATACTGCGCTCTATGACATCAATAGCCACCAGATTCAAGGTGACTATGATTTGATCATTTCTACCGTTGTATTGATGTTCTTACAGCGAGAAAAAATTAGCGATATCATCACTGATATGCAAGCACATACGTTAAGCGGTGGGATTAATGTTGTGGTTTGTGCGGTAGAAACACCAGATGCTCCGTTAGATATGGTGCCATTCAAGTGCTTCTTGAAGCCAGACGAGTTGAAGCAGTATTACCATGATTGGGAAATTCTTAAATACAATGAAAATCCGGGACATTTACATAGAACGGACGCCCAAGGTAATCGAATCAAACTCAACTTTGCGACATTGATTGCTAAGAAGAAATAGATAAGTTTTGATTAATGGGTTGCAAAAGCAACCCATTTTTTTGCTATTGATTTGTGTTTTCAGCCTGTTTCTGGCTGCGCTCTAAGGACTTTTCTAATAATACGGAATACAGCGGTCTTCCCCCTAAGAGCTGTGCCACTATTGTCGCGCCAATACAGGTTATAATCATCGGTAGGATTAATTGGTAATTATCCGTCATCTCAAGGACTAGAACGATCCCGGTCAGTGGTGCACGAACGGTAGCGGCAAATAACGCTCCCATTCCTGCAATCGCAAAGGTTCCAATTTCAATTTGGTATTGTGGAAATAGCTCAAGAACCCCATAACCATAAATTCCACCAAATAGCGTGCCTAATGCCAGTAATGGCGAGAAGATCCCCCCCGGTGCGCCAGAACTAAAACTGATGGTGGTGGTTAAAAAACGCAGGGCAAAAAATACCATTAACATGGTGATTGTGAAGCTATTCGCCATCATCTGATGAATAACGGAATAACCGCCACCGACAATTTCTGGCGCGAATACACCAATGGCTCCACAACTACCACCAATCAACCCTCCCATCAGAACAAAGCGAGAAACTTTGTTTTGATAGAACGCGAGAAATAAGCTTTGTAGGTAAAGTAAAAAACGGTTAAAGCCGATCCCGACCACACCAAATAGCATCCCTAAAATTAAATAGAGCCAAAGTGTATCCATTGGGGCAGATGAAAACTGCCCAATATTTAATACTACGCCTTCCCCATTGATTAAGCGAAATACAATGGTGGCAGTAACGGCGCCAATAAATACCGCTTTGATAGAAATTAAGCTGTATTTAAATTGGGGGCGCATCTCTTCGATGATAAATAAAATTCCGGCGAGAGGGGCGTTAAAGGCTGTCGAGAGACCCGCAGCTGCACCTGTCGCCAGTAAGGTATGGCGAGATTCATTATCTTTAAGGCGAAAGAGATCGTAAAACATTTGGCTAATATTTGCCCCCAGCTGTACGGTTGGACCTTCGCGCCCAAGCACCATTCCAGAGCCTAATGTGCCTAATCCGCCAATAAATTTCACCGGGATCACTCGCCACCAGCGTACAGGGCGTAAATCCTGTAAAGCACCTTCAATTTCGGGTATCCCGGAACCTCCCGCTTCAGGGGAAAAGCGTTTTACTAAGTAATACCCCATCATGGCTAACAGTGCAGAAACCACGAACATGGCGGCAATAATTAACCATTTATTGGTGACATACTGGTTAACGGAAGAGATCCGCAGACTGCTCACCCATTCGGTACCAAGCATAAACAACGAGCCAATCAACCCGACGACAGCTCCGATAATGGCCGCTAAGAAAAGAACTTTAACAGGGGTTTTATCAGACTCTTTCAGCTTACGAAGAAGCTGGAAGAGACGGTGATTATTGGATTGATGATTGGAATTATCTTGGGTCATCGCTTTTCGATTCTCTTTAAGTGATTTTATAACAATAACTTATCTAGACAGTATATCAATACTGCATTGAAACCCTAGTTAAAATTTGTGCTTAGTAGGTAGATATAGCTATTTTACAATATTGAATAATTCTTATTTATAGTGAAAGTTAATGTAGATCAACAAACCATCAGATAGCGATTTAAGATGCTTTTCTATTCCTATAAAAGGGGTAATCTTAATGTTGTATATGAAATGCAACTTAAAGAGGTTTTCCCATGTATTGTGTGCAATGTGAACAAACAATAAAAACTCCAGCGGCTAATGGCTGCGCATACGCGCAAGGTATGTGCGGTAAAACAGCGGAAACATCAGACTTACAAGATTTATTAGTTGCGGTGCTACAAAGCTTATCAGCAAGTGCCGTAGTTGCTCGTGAATTAGGTATTATTGACCATGATGTTGATAGTTTTGCCCCGCGCGCTTTCTTCTCTACATTAACTAACGTTAACTTCGATTCAGAACGCATTATTGGTTATGCCCGTGAAGCCATTTACCTGCGTGATAAATTAGTTAAACATTGCCTATCTGTGAATAGTGCAGTGGCATTTAATCACCCACTGATCAATCTTCAGCTAGAAGGGAAAGATATCCCTACGCTGCAAAAACAAGCAGAAAAATTTGCGTTAAATATTGATAAAGCTGAAATTGGCGAAGATATTCACGGCTTACGCATGCTGTGCCTGTATGGCTTAAAAGGTGCAGCGGCCTATATGGAACATGCCCATGTTCTTGGTCAGTATGACAATGATGTTTATGGCCAATACCATGAAATCATGGCGTGGCTAGGTACATTACCCGCTGATATGAATGAGCTGCTCGACAATGCGATGGCCATTGGCTTAATGAATTTTAAGATCATGGAAATCCTTGATGCGGGTGAAACAGGCGAGTTTGGTCATCCCGTCCCTACTGAAGTGAACGTTCGCCCAGTTGCGGGCAAATGTATCCTAATTTCAGGTCATGATTTACAAGATTTAAAAATGTTGTTAGAGCAGACCGAAGGTACAGGCATCAATATCTATACCCATGGTGAAATGCTGCCAGCACATGGTTACCCAGAATTGAAAAAATATGCACATTTAGTGGGTAACTACGGTAGTGGCTGGCAAAACCAGCAAGTAGAATTCGCTAAATTCCCTGGGCCTGTTTTAATGACCTCTAACTGCATCATTGACCCAGATGTTGGCGAGTATAAAGCTAGAATTTGGACTCGTAGCATTGTTGGCTGGCCGGGGGTTAAACACTTAGAAGAAGATGATTTCTCTGAGATGATTGCTCAAGCACAGGAAATGTCCGGTTTCCCATACACTGAAATTGAACACAAAATCACGGTTGGTTTTGGTCGCCAAACTTTATTAGGTGCAGCGGATGCCGTGATTGATTTAGTGGCACAGAAAAAATTGCGCCATGTTTTCTTAGTCGGGGGTTGTGATGGTAGCCGTGGCGAACGCAGTTACTACACTGATTTCGCGCGTAGCGTGCCAGAAGATTGCCTGATCCTGACTTTAGCTTGCGGTAAATACCGTTTCAATAAATTGGACTTCGGTACTTTAGAAGGTTTACCACGCTTATTGGATGTAGGCCAGTGTAACGATGCTTACTCTGCCATTATGTTAGCCGTGAACTTATCTGAGAAATTAGGCTGTGGCATTAATGATTTACCATTGAGTTTGATCCTTTCTTGGTTCGAACAAAAAGCGATTGTGATCTTGCTAACGTTGTTGGCTTTGGGTGTCAAAAATATTTACACCGGACCAACTGCGCCTGGTTTCTTAACTGAGAACTTATTAAATGTTCTGAATGAGAAGTTTGGTATGCGCAGTATCACGACTGTTGAACAAGATTTGGCAGAAATCTTACCTGCTTAATGATAAGGACAGGGGGAGTACTTTCCCCCTAGAAAGGAGTAAAGCCATGACGATGCCAACGAGCTTGTGCCCAAACAGAATGCAAATCCATTCTATCGTACAAGAAACCTCGGATGTTTGGACAATCAACCTCATCAACCACGATTTTTATTCTTATTCTCCGGGGCAGTATGCATTGGTGAGTATTAAAAATAGTGATGAAGTGATGCGAGCCTATACCTTGTCTTCTTCACCAGGACAAAGCCGTTTTATTTCTATTACCGTGAGACGGTTGGAAGATGGAACGGGTTCAAGTTGGTTAACCCAAGAGGTTAAACCGGGGGACTATTTGTGGCTGTCTGAGGCGCAAGGGGAGTTCACCTGTGCCAATGTAAAAAGTAGCCAGTATCTGATGCTTGCCGCAGGTTGCGGAGTGACCCCGATTATGTCGATGACTCGCTGGTTGATGGCAAACCGCCCCGAAACCCATGTCAAAGTGTTGTTTAATGTTCGTGATGACAAGCAAGTGATTTTTGCTGAAGAGTGGCAGCAGCTAGCTCAACGTTATCCGCAACGTCTACAACTGTGCATTATGGCTGAAACGCCAGATAATGGCGGAGTGGCTCAAGGGCGTCTTAGCAAAGAAAAATTGCAAGAATTAGTTCCAGATGTGGCTTCTCGGGTTGTTATGACCTGTGGTCCGATACCGTACATGAAGAATGTTCAACAGTTTGCAACTGAGCTGGGTGTACCTTCAGATCATTTCTTTATGGAGCGTTTCTCTGTCGGTGGGGATGAGGCGGTGAGTGAAGACGTTCTCACTCTGAAAATTCGCCATCGTTTGGTGAATTTTAGTGTCCCAGTAGGAACCTCGTTATTGTCCGCATTAGAGCAAAACAAGCAGCCGGTTATTGCTGCTTGCCGTGCAGGAGTCTGTGGGAGTTGTAAAACCAAAGTACTTTCTGGGAACTACACGACGTCTAGCACCATGACACTAACGGCTGAAGAAATTGCTTCAGGATATGTATTGGCATGCAGTTGCCAGTTACAAGGCGATACTGAAATCGCGTAATAACTAATTATTTTTAAAGCTGCCTTATTTTTAAATAAATAAGGCAGCTTTTTTTATTCATAAAAAATAAATTGTTTTTTTAACTATTTATTTTTATTTAATTAGTTACTTAGGTGACTAATATTTCAAGCATCATGATTAATATAATTTTCTATTAAAGTTACAATTGGTTACACGGAGAATTTTTAATATACATTAACTTAAACAAAGCCTAAACGAGCTGGAGGCTATTAAAAAAACAAAGTATTTAGAGGGTGGCAATTAATTAGCCAGTGGGTATAATTCGCGCCGCATCCAAAGTGCAGTAACTCGTTAGGCGAGGCTCCTATACAAACATAGGTTACTGATCTGACGACGTCTAGAGACGCCCAAGATCAGGACAGGATATATCGACCGAAGGTATATCCCCATGTAACTTCCTGATTTATTCAGGATACGTTGTATAGTGCTAAAACCGAGACGAAGAGATAGCGAACGCATTCTCTCATCTGGTTTCGCCCCTATGTGAGTACTGTTTGAGTAACCAACAGTAACTAGGGACCAAAAAAATGACATTATCTACCCAGAACAAAGCGGGTACTGTAGCTATTGCTCAGTCCGCAATGAAAAACGCACGTCAAAAATCACCTCAAACACAACCGACTAAAATTGATGATTCAACTGTTCAAGCTTATATGAGTCAATCATATTTGCCGGTTTCAGTTGCGGATTCTGTGGCATGTGTGAAGAAAAGTCTTATTGAACATCTCGATGGTGAACAAATTCCAACGTATTTATTTGTGGTTGATAGCGACAATTATTTAAATGGAATTCTGTCCGTTAAATCATTACTTTCAGCAGCTGAAGATTTATTAGTGTCGGATATTATGCGACACAATTATTTTTCTGTTTCCCCAGAGCAATCTCGCCATGATGTTTATGATTTAATTAATCATAGCGGCTTGGATATGATCCCTGTGGTGCAATTTGGCAAATTAATGGGTGTTTTACGTCCACAAGATATTGCTGAACTGATTGAAGATGAAAATACCCTCGATGCTCAACTGCAAGGGGCAACAACACCACTTGAAGAACCGTATTTAGAGACCAGCCCAGTAACTTTATGGCGCAAGCGCGTGGTATGGTTATTGATGTTGTTTGTCGCAGAAGCGTATACGGGAACAGTTTTAAAAGCATTTGAAGAACAATTGGAAGCGGCGATTGCTCTGGCATTCTTCATTCCATTACTCATCGGAACCGGCGGAAACAGCGGAACTCAGATTACCTCAACTCTTGTGAGAGCAATGGCGCTGGGGGAAGTGAGCTTACGTAATATCGGTGCGGTACTGAAAAAAGAAGTGTCTACATCATTTTTAGTGGCTATCACCATTGGTGGTGCGGCCTTGATCCGAGCTTGGATCTTGGGCGTTGGCTATGAAGTTACCATTGTCGTGAGCTTGACGATTGTGGCGATTACAGTGTGGAGTGCGATTGTTTCTTCAATTATTCCGATGGTATTACAAAAATTAAAAGTGGATCCTGCGGTGGTTTCTGCACCTTTTATTGCCACTTTCATTGATGGTACTGGACTGATTATTTACTTTGAAATCGCTAAATTAGTGATGACGGAGTTCGCTTAAGTTCAGCCCCATCTTCTGATACGGCAGGGAATTAACTCTCTGCCGTTGACGTAATTTCCCGCCTTAAAATTTCCCCACACCGACGACATAAATACTGATTTTCCCCTCTTTGTACTTTATTGTGGCGCCTTATAGTCAACTCATGAGTGACATTACAGCCACATAAATAAGTGAATGTTTGGCTTTTTACACTCGCCACTGCAAAGTTATGGGTACGTTTGGCTGGCACCTCCAGCACATGCTGCATCATCCATTTCCATTCGTTGCCATGGGGCGCAATCCCTTTGCGGCCAAAAACCTGATAAACCAGCAAATGAGCAAGTTCATGAGGGATCACTTCATCCACAAAATCATCGGGATTCTCAATTAACAATGTGGGATTAACGCGAATTTCCCAATCTTTTAGGTAGGCGCTACCCGCGGTAGTTCCCCGTTGTTTATAGTTGATGGTTGGCTCTGGAAATGATTGTTCCAGTTTTTGTTCTGCTAAAGCCAGCTTTTCTCTAAGGGTTTTCATCACCCGTTGCTGTAGCAAAATAGGGACGCGAATGGTTTTCATAAGCTAAAGAATACGCGATGACAGGTAATTCAAACAAGCAATAATTGACATATAATATATCAAAATATATATTGTTTTTAAATATAATAATACTAGAAGTGAATATGATGAAGGAACCAACTTCAGAACAACTGCTTTTAGCAATGACCCAAGCGGCAACGCAGACGGCGTCATTATTAAAAACATTGGGGAATCCAGATCGGTTGTTATTACTGTGCCAGTTGACTCAAGGAGAAGCCTGTGTGAGTGATTTAGAAATTTCACTTGGCATCCAGCAGCCAACGTTATCACAACAATTAACAGTATTGCGTAATGAAGGGCTAGTCGTCACTCGTCGAGAAGGTAAACGAATTTACTATTCTATCGCTGATGAGAAATTATTCATTTTGCTCAATACGTTGTATCAGCTCTATTGTCCTATAAAGGGGAAGTCAGATGACAATTGATTGGGCGAATTTCACGCCATGGTCAGCGGCAATTGGCGGTGTATTGATTGGATTAGCAGCAGCAATATTGCTTATTTTCAATGGTCGCATTGCCGGAATTAGTGGAATATTGGCGGGTATTCTGAAACCGGCAAAAGGGGATACGGCATGGAAGGTGGCATTTATCCTCGGAATTATGGTATCTCCACTATTGTTCACTTTGTTCGTTTATATCCCTGAAGTGGTTATTACAACAGGAACGCCGTTACTGATTGTGGCGGGATTACTCGTTGGTTTTGGTACTCGATTGGGAGGGGGATGTACCAGTGGTCATGGAATCTGTGGAATGGCACGATTTTCCCGTCGTTCTATTGTCGCAGTGGTGATTTTTATGCTGGTAGCATTTGCCACTGTAGCAGTGATCAATCATTTTGGTTTAAGGGGATAACCACGATGCCTATTATTATTGCGTTGTTATCGGGTCTCTTATTTGGATTTGGTTTGCTCCTTGCAGGTATGGGAAATCCGGCGAAAATTCTCGCCTTTTTAGATGTAACCGGTAACTGGGATCCATCCTTATTGGTAACCATGGCTGTGGCGATGGTGATTAGCGGTATTGCTTACCAGTGTGTTAAGAAGCGCCCAGCGAGCTTACTAAACTGCCCATTACAGATCCCAACCAGCAAAGTCATCACCAATAAATTAGTGATTGGCAGTGTGCTGTTTGGTCTTGGTTGGGGATTAGCGGGTATTTGTCCAGGGCCTGCAATCTTATTGACAGGAATGGGTTTAACTCAAGGAATTTTGTTTACCTTGGCGATGATCGCAGGGATGACAATTTTCCAGTTATTACCCCGTTCTGAAAAGTAATCACTTTCGATGAGTCAATTAATAAACTTATTCTACCCAAAATATGAGGCGAATAAGAAGGCAATTGACTCATTATATCTAACACCATGAACCAGTAAATAGAGGTTCTTGGCTTAATCGGTAGCGGGTACTACGTCCTCCACCTATGCCTTCCTCTAGAAAACCTTGCTGAACAAGCTCAGTTAAATGGCGAGTGGCACTGGAGCGGCTCACTTTTCCGACCGCCATATATTGTCGATTATTGATCCCTTCGGCGAAGTCACCATCAAGCATTCTATTGAGTACTTTTAACTGTTCAGGGCGTAATATCCGTTGGTCAAAGCGATTCCAATATTTAGTTTTTTCAATGGTTAATTGAATTTGCTGTAACGTATCATTGATTGCTTGATGTAACGTATTGATAAACCATACTAACCATTGAGTTAGGTCGGTATCCCCGCGTTGAGATTGCTCTAGTATTTGATAATATTCTTTTTTACGCTCATTAATACTTTGAGATATGGCATACAGTCGTACTGTGCTTCTTTCCGCTTGGGCTAAAGCTAAATCCATAATCAAACGCCCAATTCGACCATTACCATCGTCAAATGGATGTATGGTTAGAAACCATAAATGAGCAATTCCTGCACGTATAATGGGATCTAATAAAGAATCATGTTTGCTGTGATTAAACCAAGATAAAAATTGCTCAATATCTTGTGGAACTTGGGCTGCTGGAGGTGCTTCAAAGTGAATAATAGGTTTGTCTAGTCGACCGGAAACAACCTGTATAGCGCTATGTCTAAAGCACCCTACCGTAATTTTATGGAACAGACTGTCATTTGATGGGAATAGTAAATTATGCCATTTGCAAAGTCGTTCAGCAGTTAACGGTTCATCGAGGTTATTAATGGCATCTAATGCCGACTCAACTAATCCCTCTGTTTTTTGATCTGTTGGAAAGGGCATTTCATCAGAGATACCTAAATGGTTGGCAAGTGAAGAGCGTACGGAACGAGCATCAAGTTTTTCGCCTTCAATATCACTGGAATAAATGATATTCGCGAGAATTTTATCCAACACCTGTTGGCGTATGTCAAACGTATCACATCGCCCATTAAGTTTACCTTGCAGGAAGACAACATTTCGCAATAACGGCTGTAATTGTGATGAGTCATAAGTAAAATTAGGCCAGTCAGGTTGTTCCCAGATCCACATTGCGCACTCCGATGAAGTGAATATTCAATCTATTCTACCCAAAAAATGAGGCGAATGTAACCATTAATTAATTCATTGGGGATGGGATAAACTCAAGACATAAAAAAACCCATCGGTAAGATGGGTTTTTATTCGATGAAGCGAGATCACGTCATTGAGTATTACAGACCTGCAGCTTCGCGCAGTTGTGCCGCTTTGTCAGTTTTTTCCCAAGGGAATTGTGGACGACCAAAGTGACCGTAAGATGCAGTTTGCTGATAAATTGGGTGTAATAAATCCAGCATTTGAATCAGGCCATAAGGGCGTAAATCAAAGAATTCGCGGACTAATTTCACTAATAAGTCTTCAGAAACTTTACCTGTGCCAAAAGTTTCAACCATGATAGAGGTTGGCTCCGCAACACCGATAGCATAAGAAACTTGGATTTCACAACGGTCAGCCAGACCCGCAGCAACAATATTTTTTGCTACATAACGTGCCGCATAAGCTGCTGAACGGTCAACTTTTGATGGATCTTTACCAGAGAATGCCCCACCACCATGACGAGCCATGCCGCCGTAGGTATCAACGATAATTTTACGACCTGTTAAACCACAGTCACCCATTGGTCCACCGATAACAAAACGACCCGTTGGGTTGATAAAGTATTTAGTTGCTGGGGATAACCACTCAACAGGCAGAACCGGCTTGATGATCTCTTCCATAACAGCTTCGTGTAACTCTTTCTGATGAATATCTTCAGAATGTTGAGTTGACAGGACAACGGCATCGATACCCACGATTTTGTTGTCATCATACTGGAAAGTCACTTGGCTTTTTGCATCTGGGCGTAGCCATGGCAGCATGCCATTTTTACGGACTTCAGCCTGACGTTGCACTAAACGGTGAGCATAAGTCACCGGTGCTGGCATTAATACGTCAGTTTCGTTAGTTGCATAACCGAACATCAGGCCTTGGTCGCCAGCACCTTGCTCATAAGGATCTGCACGGTCAACGCCTTGGTTAATGTCAGGGGATTGTTTACCAATTGCGCTCAATACGGCACAAGAGTTGGCATCAAAGCCCATGTCTGAACTGGTATAGCCGATTTCACGCACGGTTTTACGTGTGATTTCTTCAATATCGACCCATGCACTGGTCGTTATTTCGCCGCCAACCATCACCATGCCTGTTTTAACATACGTTTCGCAGGCTACGCGTGCTTTTGGGTCTTGCTCAAGAATAGCATCAAGAACCGCATCAGAGATTTGGTCTGCAATTTTATCAGGATGCCCTTCTGATACGGACTCAGAAGTAAAGAGGTGTGTAGACATGAGATTAATACCTTAAGAATTCGAAGAACATTTATAATTGGATGTTTTAACATCTAGACGGCTATTCTAGACTTTTCATTAGAGAATTTCTACCAATTTTTAAGCTTAAAATGATAAGGGTATAATCCTTTAATTCAGTTCGTTTTATTATAAAAATAGCATTTTGGATAATTTGCTTTTGCATTTTGGGGCTATTCGGGGTATAAACTGCGACCGTAACGGATGGTCGTTGTTTCCCGTTATATACCAGCAGGTCAAACAAGCATCTGCTATCTATCAGGAATGTTTTAACCGATTGAATTTTAATACACGATTAAAATTTTAAGGGGAAAACAGTTATATTGGGGGTTAATGGGCAATGATCCATAATCTGCTGAATAACAGTACCCAACCGTCATATGCGGATCGCCGCGTGACATTGGCATTTACTTTCCTGTCATTGTTTACTTCATCGCGAAGTTACCGTCATCTCTATAATAGATCTTTAATACTTAGTCAGTAATCTGCTAAGTCGAAGGATTTATATTGTCACCGTTTAGAAGATCTAAGCACTTTTAATTTACAATCTGAGTATCGCTGTTTCCCTGACATTACTGCCCAGTTGCATCATGCCTTTGGTTGGTGCCTGTCTGGAAGGAAAACGCATCACTCACCCCTCCATATTAGGAGTTTATTATGAATGATAATATCGCCCGCAAAGTACGCCAAACTTACAATATCGCGTATTGGGGAGGTGGTTACTATCAGGTGAATGAGCGCGGAAATGTCTGTGTTTGCCCGAATCCTGAAAATCCAGATACCGTCGTCGATCTTGCCGAATTGGTCTATCAAGTTAAAGAAGAGCAAGAGCATTTACGCTTGCCGGCATTGTTTTGTTTTCCTCAAATTTTGCAACATCGTTTGCGGTCAATTAACGCGGCATTTAAACGTGCACGTGAGTCATACGGTTATAAAGGGGATTATTTCCTCGTTTATCCTATTAAGGTTAACCAGCAGCGTCGGGTTATTGAATCTTTAGTGAATTCCGGTGAACCACTGGGACTTGAGGCTGGCTCTAAAGCGGAATTAATGGCGGTTTTAGCCAATGCGGGTCGTACACGAACCGTGATTGTTTGTAATGGCTATAAAGACCGCGAATATATTCGTTTAGCACTTATCGGCGAAAAATTGGGTCACAAGGTTTATCTTGTTATCGAAAAAATGTCCGAAATTGAGATGGTACTAAAAGAAGCTGAACGTTTGAATGTGACCCCTCGCTTAGGGGTTCGTGCTCGTTTAGCGTCTCAAGGCTCAGGTAAATGGCAGGCAAGTGGCGGTGAAAAATCTAAGTTTGGATTGGCTGCAACCCAAGTTCTGCAATTAGTGGAAATTTTACGTAATGCAAATCGTCTAGACAGTTTGCAGTTACTGCATTTCCATTTAGGTTCCCAGATGGCGAATATCCGTGATATCGCTACAGGTGTTCGTGAAGCCGCGCGTTTTTATGTCGAGTTACATCAACTTGGTGTGAATATTGAATGCTTTGACGTGGGTGGCGGTTTAGGTGTGGACTATGAAGGTACTCGCTCTCAGTCAGATTGCTCCGTCAATTATGGGTTGAATGAGTATGCAAACAATGTGATTTGGGCAATTGGTGATGCGTGTGAAGAATTTGGATTACCACACCCAACGGTGATCACCGAGTCTGGTCGTGCATTAACGGCGCATCATACAGTGTTAGTCTCGAATGTTATCGGGGTTGAACGTAATGAATTCACTAAAACTTCGCCACCAAGTGAAGATGCACCGCGTTCATTGATTTCTTTATGGGAAACATGGGAATCAATGCAGCATCAAGGCAACAGTCGTTCACTGCGTGAATGGCTGCATGATAGCCAGTTTGACTTGCAAGAAGCGCATACTCAGTACGCTCATGGTGTTCTTGACTTGACTCAGCGTGCATGGGCAGAAGAGCTATACTTAAATATCTGTCGTCGTATTCAGCAAGACTTAGACCCTAGCAACCGTGCTCATCGTCCAATTATTGATGAACTGCAAGAGCGCATGGCGGATAAATTCTATGTGAATTTCTCATTATTCCAGTCTTTACCTGATGCATGGGGGATTGACCAAGTCTTCCCCGTACTGCCAATTGAGGGCTTAGATAAGCCACTGGATAGACGTGCGGTACTTCTCGATATTACCTGTGACTCAGATGGTATTATTGATCATTATGTTGATGGTGATGGCGTGGAAACTACCATGCCAATGCCTGCATATGATCCAGAAAATCCTCCGATGATTGGCTTCTTTATGATTGGGGCATACCAAGAAATTTTAGGCAACATGCATAACTTATTTGGTGATACTGCCGCGGTTGATGTATGGATAGATAGCCAAGGTAATGCCCGTTACTTACAGAGTGAAGAGGGCGATTCGGTTGCAGATATGTTGCAATACGTGAAATTGGTCCCTGAGGTTCTGTTAGAGAGCTTTATCGAACAAGTCAAAGGCACTGGACTGAGTGAAGAATTACAAAAAGATTTTGTAACTGAGTTCGAAAATGGGTTGTACGGCTACACTTACTTAGAAGATGAATGATTAAGGAACAGTGATGATTAATAGCACATTAGGAAATCAGGTTGATAACTCACTGGTTTCAAACGCATTTGGATTTTTACGTTTTCCATTGAATTTTCAACCATACAGCTCTGATGCTGATTGGGTGATCACGGGTGTTCCATTTGATATGGCGACTTCAGGTCGTGCTGGTAGCCGTCATGGACCTGCGGCAATTCGCCAAGTTTCTACAAATCTGGCATGGGAAAGCCATCGCTGGCCGTGGGATTTCAAACTCAAAAATAAGTTAAATGTGGTTGATTGCGGTGATGTAGTTTTTGCTTTCGGTGATGCGCAAGATATGTGCGATAAGCTACAAGCCCACACGGAAAAACTGCTGGAATCCGGCAAGCGCTGCTTAACCTTTGGGGGCGATCACTTTGTTACGTTGCCGTTGCTGCGCGCTCACGCTAAACATTTCGGTAAAATGGCGCTTGTCCACTTTGATGCTCATACCGATACTTACGGTAATGGCAGCCTGTATGACCATGGAACTATGTTCTATCATGCACCTAAAGAAGGTTTGATTGACCCAAATCATTCAGTACAAATTGGTATCCGTACGGAGCACGATACTGACAACGGTTTCACCGTATTAGATGCGGCTCAAGCGAACGATCGTGGTGTTGATGACATGGTTGCTCAAATCAAACAGATCGTTGGAGATATGCCTGTTTATCTGACATTTGATATTGACTGTCTGGATCCTGCATTTGCACCTGGAACGGGTACGCCAGTGATTGGTGGTTTAACGTCTGATAAAGCATTGAAGCTACTGCGCGGAATTAAATCCCTGAATATCGTAGGGATGGATGTGGTGGAAGTTGCACCAGCTTATGACCAGTCTGAAATCACTGCGCTCGCTGCGGCGACGATTGCATTGGAATTGTTGTATATCCAAGCTTCTAAAAAATAATCGTTAAATTGATATTAAAAATGGCGCCGCAATCTAATGATTAGGCGCCGTTTTTTTTATGCTCTAATACTGTGTTGTTTTAGGTGTGCCAAGATAGGGTAAGCTTGAGTCCACAGCACTGCACCTCCTTCATTGGAAAACAGGAAATGCTCACTATCTGGGAAGCGTTGAGCCAATGTTTTACCAAAATCAGGGGAGTGAACCGCGCTGACATCTAATTCGCCATACCATAAGGCTACTGGGCAGCGGATGACTTCAGGCGTAAATTGCCATGGTTGTAAGGCGATGAGCAAATCTTGAACATAGCCAAGATTCCCTTGCACAAAAGCCCGCTCCATACACTCGCTATAAGCTTCTAAAAAATGTTCTTCACTGTAAATTTGTTGATCGATTTCAGCGCTGCAATTGAGGATAAATGCCAGTAGCCATTGGGACGTCACATTTCGCATTAGCCAATCAGATAATGAATCAGGAGTCTTAATTGCTTGTTCCTGCATATTAATCACATCTTTTTTGAGTTGTTTTTTTATGGCTGGAAAATCAAACTGATCTTGTCCTGAAACTAATGATAAAGAAATGGGAGAACAATAGTAGGCTAATGCCATTGCAAATACGGCGCCCTGAGAAAAACCGATGACAGAAAAATCTTGAATATTTTGAGCGGTGAGCAGCTGCTGAATATCTTGGGCAAAACGGGATAAGGATTTAAATTCATCTTGTGTCGATTGACCCAAGCCCGCGCGCTCTGGGGTAATTAAGCGAATATTGAGTTCATCAAGACGGTCAATACCAAAACCAAGAATGCCGCTCATTCCTGCCCCTGTACAGAATACTACAGGAAAGCCCTGCTCAGG
The DNA here is from genome assembly GCF_028479445.1 of Providencia sp. PROV210. Classification (NCBI taxonomy): domain Bacteria; kingdom Pseudomonadati; phylum Pseudomonadota; class Gammaproteobacteria; order Enterobacterales; family Morganellaceae; genus Providencia; species Providencia sp. PROV210. The sequence continues at coordinate 89,503 of NZ_JAMPNQ010000016.1, read as the reverse complement.
ACCTGCTTCATACCAACACAGTATGCGTCCATCGGACAATTTCATCGACATATGGCGCGTGTTGGTGATTTTATTGCTATACATTATGAATACCTGCAAGATAGTATTTTCTAGTGCGACATTTCGGTATTTATCGCAAAGTCATCAATGACTTTTATGATTATCTAATTTCAAATTGCGAATAATGAGCACGTAGGGAGCACAATTTGAGGAAGTATAAGACCTATAATAGGATTTTAAATTAATAAATAGGTTAATTGCAAAATATACGCTCAATTACCGTGATTTTACAGACAAAAGGGAGTTATATGTCATTTTCCGAAGAAGAAAAACAGCTTTTATTGTCAGTTAAAGGTGTTGGACCGATAGTGATTGGTCGACTTGAGCAAATGGGATTCTCATCTTTACAACAACTCAGTGATGCTTCTTATGAGGAAATATTGATTTCCGGAGCGGCATTAACAGGATCTAGTTGTTGGAAAAATAGCCCTCAAGCGAAAAAGGCAGTTGAAGGCGCGATTGCCGCAGCAAAAAGCGCCTTACTTTAGGATGACATTATTGCTGTTTCTGTTTTTGTTTCATTTTCCATTTTTTACTGCGCAGAATATTGAGCATCTGCACTGACATGGAGAAGAACATGGCAAAGTAGATATAACCTTTAGATACGTGAATTTGTACACTTTCGAGTATCAAGGTAAAGCCCACTAAAATGAGGAAAGACAGCGCAAGGATTTTTACCGATGGGTATCTATCTACAAATTCACCAATTGGTTTGGCTGCAAACATCATAATCAGTACCGCGATGATCACTGCGGCCATCATGATAACGAGGTGATCAGATAAGCCAACCGCAGTAATCACTGAGTCAAGGCTAAAGATAATATCAAGTATGGCAATTTGGACGATCGCACCCCAAAATGAACTCACTTTTTTCTGTAGCAAGTTCTCATCATCTTCGCCTTCAATCGTATCAAAAATTTCCTGACTGGACTTCCAAATCAAGAAAAGTCCCCCAGCAAATAAAATTAAATCTCTAGCGGAGATTGCATGCTCTGCAAAGGTAAATAATGGTGTCGTTAAACGAGCTAACCACGCGATGGACGCTAAAAGCGCTAAGCGCATTCCCATTGCGGCGATGAGCCCGATACGCCTTGCACTATTTTGCTGATGAGCCGGGAGCTTGCTGACCACGATACTTAAGAAAATAATATTATCGATCCCTAACACCACTTCCAAGATTGTTAAGGTTGCTAATGCCATCCAAGCATTGGGATCTAAAAACCACTCAAACATCTTTATGCCTTCAAAATTGAGTAAATAATCGTCTGCTACGATTCAGGCGATGCCTTGACGAATTAACCGAGATTAAAATGTCGCGCTAATAATGGACCTGTAAAATCTTTTTTTAAATAAAAACCTCTGGGTAACGTCATAATGGGTTGCCCAAATTCACCAACACCTTCAGTTAAGGCTCTATTATTCGCCGCTTTGGGTCTAATTTGTAATACTTGCCCATGGCGAGCGGTGATGGTTTCAACTTTACCGAGCACGATGAGATCCATCAATTCCTCCCAATCTTGGCGCAGTAATTGCTCTTCAAGGGGAGAAGGGCTCCAGATTAATGGATTAGCAACTCGCCGCTCGGCGAGAGGAATTTGACGCTCTCCTTCTATCGGAAACCACAATATTCGAGACAGTTTACGCCGCACATGGCTGTTTTCCCATGTAAGCCCACTATTTCCAGTCAGTGGAGCGACGGAGACAAATGTGGTTTCTAGGGGATTACCATGACGGTCTATCGGAATCGTTTTCAGTTCAATTCCGATATCAGCAAAATCTTGTTCAGCCTTGCTTCCTGCGGTAGCACCTAAAAAATACTCCAGCAGTGTGCCAACCCATCCTTTATCCCGTTTGAGGTTAGGAGGTATAGCAATGCCTGCGATATTCGCGAGTTCGCCGAGAGTGTATCCTGCTAGCGCTTGAGCTCTTTCTAGCAGAGCCGTTTCATTTTCAGGTGGCAAAGGTGGTGTAAAAGACATAGAAAGTTTAATTTTTGTTTAAAAAATAGACAATAAAATAACCGCTGAGTAAGTGAATTATAACACTGATTATTAGACTTGTTTAACTAACTGATATACTTATTAATATTCACTAATCATGGTCTGTGGAATGAAATATTTTTAGGGTTATCCAAATTCATCCCAAGATAATCACAGGATCTTGCACTAGGTTATCCACAGGGTTTCTGGATAACTGTGAGAAATTAGGATTACTGTGTGAATTTACAGCCTTGACTATCGTAATTTGTTGAACCTGATCACAGAAATAGACTAACTTAAGTACATTCCTTGTGGATAAATCAGACGTTGCTTGATCTTTGTTCAGTTAGACTCCTAAACAATAACAGGTCAAAAATCCACAGTGGATAATTGTCATTAAACCTGTTTAATTTAATGATTTTATTGTATTTATTAAATTCTTTCTTTTTTTATTAAAAAATAACATTTAGGATATGCCCTGATTACTATCTGGTTGTTAACATGGATATCCACAGAAAAAGTGAATAAAATTCATCTCACTCACTCTAGCTGTTTATAACTATCATCAATTCTGTGTATTATCTTCAGAAGGTTTAAACCAAGCGGACTTAAAGTCAAACCAACCAAATGTATTCATGCGTACACCACGCATTGTTTTTTGACCTTGTAACTCCAACCAATGATGAAAAATAGGGTGGAAAACTTGAGAATCAATCAGGCTTTCACACCAAGACTCGACATCCAAGGCTTGCTGCCGCCATTGCTGCAATTCATTCTCTAAGTTTTGATTGAGACACTGGCGCAATAATGGCATTTCATACAGTGTGGCAAAGATAGAAAACTCTAGAGGCTTATAAAAATTGGCGGTGGATAACCAAATATCACTGTGCGCATTTCCATTAAACCAATCATCATAGTCCACAATATTGATTTTCAGTTCGACACCTTGGGTCTGTAGAACCCGTTTCATGATCTGGCTGATAGCAAAAAATTCATGGTGATGGCGGTAAAACGTGACGGTTAATTCGGTCAGATCTTTAGGTTTGGTGCGTTGAGATAACATTTTACTGTGGTGCCAATGGAGCAATAATCCATATGCGGGCGCCCAATGGCGTTGATAAAAAGATTCACAATGGGCGAGTAGATTAACGGGCGTTAAAAAGCTGCATAACCATTTACGAATATCTTCCCGCTGAGATAGCTCGGAACGCTGGTCGAACAAGAGAAAATAGCAACCTTCCTCCATTCTGCTCTCTAAGGAATCATTATGGCGTTTATCTCCATCCATTTTCAATGTAGTACAAACCATTTGCTCAGAAAGGTCTGGTACCACCCAAATAGTCACTTCATCCAGTAAGGCTCGATACCCAAAATAACGGTCAAAGGCTTGGATTGTCAGCTTTTGCGAGGTATTAATTTCCACTTGATAGGGACCGGTTCCAATAGGGCATTGGCTGAAGTTATTCAACGTTTCCCATTCTTTAGGCAGGATTGCTGCATGAGGGCTGCCTAATAACCAAGGAAACTGTTTATCGGGATGACTAAGTTTTATATCAATCACATAAGGTTGAGAGGATGTGACCGATTGGATATGAGAGAATAATGGCCAATGCTGTTTTAAACGCATTAATGAATGAATAATGTCATCAACTTGCATCTCGCGACCATGATGAAAAAAGATGGCAGGGCGTAGGTAGAACCGCCAATGTTGATCACTAATCGCTTGCCAGTGATGGGCTATCCCATTTTCGACTTCCCCTTTTTCCTCATTTAGATGAGTTAGCCCATTAAATATTTGGCTCATGAGATGAATTTCTGAGCGGCGCATTGGGGTGCCGGGTAATAAATTTGGAAAATCGCGATAATAAATAATACGTAATAGGTTTTTACCCTGCCGATAGCTACGCTCTAGTTCGGAGAGCACCATTTGGCGAATAGTTTCTTTGTCCCCAACCAGTGCGACTAACTTATCAATACTTTCTTCTTTTAATAATTGTTCTGCTTGGGCCTGCTGTAGCTCTAACCCATTGATATGGAATATCAGATTGGAACGTTTTCCTCGACCCGCTTCTGCTTGCCAACTGATCCAACCGTGGGACTGCATGTTATTCAGTAACGTGCGGACATGTCGGCGTGAGCAAAACAAAATATCAGAAAGCTGCTGCAAGGTGGTTTCATTATTTTTTCCCTGAAAATGTTGCCATAGGCGGACAAATTGGGTTTGTAACCGAGAACTAGACATAAAAGAGGAACTCCGGCAAAAAATGCATCAATTTTAATATATTTTATTCCGTAGATAATAGCAGTCAGTAAGTAGCTCTATTGACCTGTTTATTGCAGGTTTACTCCCCCATTTATTGAGTAATGGTATTTTTACCAGCCAGCATTAGCTGGCTTTTTTTCTTCTTATTTCACGCTGTGGCTGTATTGGCTTCACTCGATAAAGTATGCTCCCTGAGATATCCTCATTTTGCCGCCTTGCCACAACGCGAACTATTTTGAAAAATATACAGAGGCAATTAATTGAATAATTGCATATTAGGAATTAATGGGGAAGGATTTATTAAAGGTTATTTTTTATAGGAATCGAGTTCTACTTTTATGACGATAAGTAGGCAAGAAAAAGCCCACCGAAGTGGGCTTGGGGATTAATTCATAAAGGCGGGGAGCTTTTGCTCGTATTCTTCTATTTGAGCGACGTGCTGTAATGTTAAGCCAATGCTGTCTAAACCATTCATCATGCAGTGTCGACGGAAACTATCAATCTCAAAAGAATAAACTTTATCGCCAGCCGTGACGGTTTGAGCTTCTAAATCCACCGTAAATTGGCAGCCTTCGTGGCTATTCACATAATTGAACATCTCATCCACTTGTTGGTCGCTTAATTTAATCGGCAACAACTGGTTATTGAATGAGTTACCATAAAAAATATCCGCAAAGCTTGGTGCAATCACGACTTGAATACCGAAATCAGTTAAAGCCCATGGTGCATGCTCACGAGACGAGCCACAGCCAAAGTTTTCACGCGCTAACAAGATGCTGGCACCTTTAAAAACGGGTTTATTCAGAACAAAATCAGGGTTAGGCTGCTGACCTTGATCATCTAAAAAACGCCAATCATTGAATAAATGCTGACCAAAACCGGTACGAGTGACTTTCTGTAAAAATTGCTTTGGAATGATGGCATCCGTATCCACATTCGCTGCATCTAAAGGAGCCACAATTCCAACATGCTTAATAAACTTATCCATAATTATCTCCTTTAGATTTGAATATCGCGAACATCAGCGAAATGACCGTTGATTGCCGCAGCAGCAGCCATTGCCGGACTGACTAAGTGAGTTCGACCCGCACGACCTTGGCGACCTTCAAAGTTACGGTTACTGGTGGAAGCGCAGCGCTCACCCGGATTTAAACGGTCATTATTCATTGCTAAACACATTGAACAACCCGGTAAACGCCACTCAAACCCCGCATCGATAAAGATTTTGTCTAAACCTTCTTGCTCAGCTTGGGCTTTAACCGGCCCCGATCCTGGAACTACAATGGCTTGGACGCCAGAGGCCACTTTTTTGCCTTTAGCAATTGCAGCTGCAGCACGTAAATCTTCAATACGTGAATTTGTACAGGAGCCAATAAACACTTTATCAATCGCCACTTCGGATAATTTAATACCTGATTTCAATCCCATATATGCTAATGCTTTTTCTGCAGAGGCGCGTTCGACAGGATCAGAAAACGATTCTGGGGCTGGGATAGGCTGGTTAATGGCGATCACCTGACCCGGATTAGTTCCCCAAGTAACTTGTGGAGCAATTGAGTTCGCTTGGATGGTAATCACTTTATCGAATTTCGCATCTGGATCTGTTTTCAATGTTTTCCAGTAAGCAACAGCGTCATCCCAATCTTGACCTTTAGGGGCAAATTGGCGACCTTTCATATAGTTAAACGTAGTTTCATCCGGTGCGATGATGCCAGCTTTAGCACCCAACTCGATAGCCATATTACAGACAGTCATTCGACCTTCCATACTTAACGCTTCGATAGCTTCGCCACAGAATTCAACAATATAGCCTGTACCACCAGCGCTACCCGTTGTGCCAATGATTGCCAATACGATATCTTTTGCTGTGATCCCTGCTGGCGTTTTACCCACGACTTCAATTTTCATGGTTTTAGCGCGGGCTTGTTTTAAGGTTTGTGTTGCCATTACATGTTCAACTTCGGAGGTTCCGATACCAAAGGCTAATGCGCCGAAGGCTCCGTGTGTCGCTGTATGAGAATCGCCACATACGATAGTTGTTCCCGGTAAAGTGATCCCTTGCTCCGGTCCCATAACATGCACAATACCTTGATACGGATGGTTTAAATCGTATAAGGTGACGCCAAACTCTTCACAGTTTTTGATTAACTCCTGCATTTGGATTCGAGCCATATCGCCACAAGCATTAATATCTTTAGTTTGCGTCGAAACGTTATGATCCATAGTTGCAAATGTTTTACTTGGTTGATGCAACGGACGATTTTTAGTTCTCAATCCATCAAAGGCTTGCGGTGAGGTCACTTCATGTACCAGATGTCGGTCGATATAAATCAACGGGATTTCATTCTCGACTTCACGGACAACGTGGGCATCATATAATTTTTGATATAAAGTTTTCGACATGTTAGACCCCTTCTGCAATATAACGGGCAATAATGTCACCCATTTCACTGGTACTGATTGATGGACCATTACCGGCTAAATCTGCGGTACGATAGCCACTTTCTAATGCTTTATTGACGGCTCTTTCGATTGCATCTGCGGCATCAGCTTGGTTTAAGCTAAATCTAAATAACATGGATGCCGATAAAATTTGTGCAATTGGGTTAGCGATATTTTTACCTGCAATATCGGGTGCAGAACCGCCAGCGGGTTCATATAAGCCAAAACCCTCAGCGTTCAAGCTAGCGGATGGCAACATACCCATTGAGCCAGTGATCATCGCGCACTCATCAGAAATAATGTCACCAAATAAATTTGAGCACAGAACGACATCAAATTGAGATGGTGCTTTAATCATCTGCATTGCCGCATTATCGATGTACATATGAGTAACGTCGACATCCGGATATTCTTTGGCAATTTGATTCACAACTTCACGCCATAAAACGGAGCTTTGTAATACGTTAGCTTTATCAATCGAGGTGACTTTATGGCTACGTTTACGTGCAGATTCAAACGCGATGCGAGCAATGCGTTCGATTTCATAGCGATGATAAACCTCAGTATCAAATGCATATTCATCAGCGCCTTCACCTTTGCGTCCTTTCGGTTGACCGAAATAGATCCCGCCAGTTAATTCTCGAACACATAAAATATCGAAGCCTTGAGCAGCAATGTCGGCACGTAATGGGCAAAAAGCTTCTAAGGCTTGATATAAACGAGCAGGGCGTAAGTTGCTGAATAATTTAAAGTGCTTACGTAATGGTAATAATGCTCCACGCTCTGGCTGGTTATCTGGTGGTAAGTGCTCCCATTTAGGACCACCCACTGAGCCAAATAAGACGGCATCGGCATTTGCACAACCTTCTACCGTTGCTTTAGGTAATGGCTCACCATGACGGTCGATGGCTGCGCCACCAACATCATATTCTTGCGTTGAAATATTAATGTTAAAACGTTTGCTCACGGCATCTAACACTTTATGGGCTTGAGCCATAACTTCCGGACCAATGCCATCACCCGCTAATACTGCAATATTAAAATTCGTAGACATTTTTACACCGCTTCCTTTGTGTTTAATTGTGATTCTTGGTGAGTGATTTTTTGTTTTTCTTTTTCTACTTGCTCTGCTCGCCAGATGCTATTCAATACATGCACCATCGCTTTAGCTGATGATTCAACGATATCTGTTGCTAACCCCATACCATGAAAACGACGACTAAAACATTCGACGACAATATCTACTTGGCCTAAGGCATTTTCACCTTGTCCTTTTGCAGACAATTGGTATGAAACTAATTTCATTGGATAATTGGTGATTTTACTAATAGCCTGATAAATAGCATCGACGGGACCATTTCCTGTTGCAGCTTCGGATTTTTCTTTATCGCCACACTGCATTTTGACGGTAGCCGTTGCCACAATACTGGAGCCAGATTGAGTGCTAAAATAATCCATCACAAAATGGTCGGTTTCATCTTGTTGTTTGGCAAAAAACGCCAATGCTTCTAAGTCATAGTCAAATACTTGACCTTTTTTATCTGCCAAATTCAAGAATGCGGTATACAACTCATCCAAATTAAAATCTTTACCTTCCTGATAGCCCATTTCTTCCATGCGATGTTTGACTGCTGCACGACCGGAGCGAGAGGTTAAATTCAATTGCTGGCCTTTCAATCCGATGGACTCTGGGGTCATGATTTCGTAAGTTTCACGGTTCTTTAATACACCATCTTGGTGGATCCCTGAAGAGTGAGCGAATGCATTACTACCCACCACAGCTTTATTGGCTGGAATTGGGGTATTACATAATTGGCTGACCAATTGGCTCGTACGATAAATTTCTTTGTGATTAATATTGGTATGAACGCCCAACATCTGTTCACGTAATTTAATCGCCATAATCACTTCTTCTAATGCGGTATTCCCTGCGCGTTCACCCAATCCATTCATTGTGCCTTCTACTTGGCGGGCACCGGCTTGAACTGCACTGATCGAGTTTGCGACAGACATACCTAAATCGTCGTGGCAGTGTACGGAAATAATTGCTTTATCAATGTTGGGGACGCGTTCATATAAAGAAGTAATGATTCCGCCAAATTGGTATGGCGTGGTGTAGCCGACGGTATCAGGAATATTGATGGTTGTCGCGCCAGCACCGATAGCGGCTTCGACAATGCGGCATAAGTTATCGATATCAGTACGACCCGCATCTTCACAGGAGAATTCCACATCGTCAGTATAACGGCGGGCGCGTTTAATTGAATTAATCGCCATATCCATTACACCATCAAACGTTTTATTTAATTTTTTCTGCATATGCAGATTAGACGTCGCTAAGAAAATATGGATACGAAATGCTTCCGCAACTTTTAACGACTCAGCGGCTACATCAATGTCATTTTCGACACAACGTGCCAATGCACAAATGCGGCTATTTTTAATTTCTCGAGCGATGGTTTGTACGGATTCGAAATCGCCTGGAGAGGAGACAGGAAAGCCAGCTTCAATGATATCAACGCCTAAACGTTCTAAAGCAAATGCGATTTGTAATTTTTCTTTTACGGACAAGCTCGCCTGCAAAGCTTGTTCACCGTCACGTAAGGTTGTATCGAAGATGATAACTTGGTTGCTCATAATGCGTTCCTCATAGACTAAATTTTGTTGTTATTGATTCTGTTTATTTAATTCCCATCTAGCCGCAGGCATAAAAAAACCCGCTGGTTGCGCGGGTTTTTAATGTTTGTGGACAGTGTTTGTTAGTTTCTATCCATAAGCATACCGCGCAAGTGGGTTGCGAGTAGTAGTAGGCTTAGGAGGCGGATAGAAAATGTCATCGTTAACTGTCTCTCGTAAAATTTCAAATAATCTGCATTTATTGATACGTGATTTCAATAATGAAGTCAAATTTAATTTTAAATTATCAATACTACGATAACAGGTAGCAGTATTACTTTAGTTGTTATAGCTAAAATTGGTCTATTTCATGATGTTTTTACCTGATGAAAAGGGTAAAAATCAGCCTAAAATTCTAATAATAAACAAAAACCAGATTAAGGCATACTTAACCGATTGATATTTATTTGTTTTTTGTTTTATAGCTATGCTGGGGCTAGATAATACTCGTTATATGCATTGACTATATCAATGGTTAAAAAATGGTTAGTTATATAATAAATGAATAATAAAAAAATTAATCTGATAATGGGACGCTTTAGTGTCTATAGAAGATATTTATTATGATTTATTCCTGAATTTGTTTTATTATTTTTAGCGGAGTTGCTGTGATTATAATAAGTTACACGCACTCATTACACTGATGAATATTTGCATTTTATGATGATATCTATAACTAGATTCTTATTAATGGATGAAAATAATAGAAACGTCGTTTTAATAAATGCAGGGAAAGCGAAATAGCTTATGATTGATAAGTTGTTTTAAGAATAATATTTAATGATTTTATATTTTTCGTCAATATCGCTTTGATGGATCATTTTCATTAATTAAAAATGATAAATATATTTAGTGGAGTTAAAAATGACTGATTTTGATACGATCTCAACAGTAAAAAAAGAAAATAGCGATATTCATCTACGTAATGTTGATTTGAACTTATTGACGGTTTTTGATGTTGTAATGCAAATGCAGAATGTCACGCGTGCTGCACAAGTACTGGGTATGTCGCAGCCCGCAGTAAGTAATGCTGTATCTCGCCTAAAATCTATGTTCAACGATGAGTTGTTTGTGCGTTATGGTCGTGGTATTCAGCCGACCTCACGTGCTAAACAATTATTTGGCCCGGTTAGGCAAGCTTTACAATTAGTCCATAATGAATTACCGGGGGCTGGGTTTGAGCCTAAGCAAAGTGAACGTTCATTTAATCTCTCCATTTGCTCACCACTTGATATTCGCTTAGCAGCAATTATTGTGGATAAATTCAAAGTCGTATCACCTAATATTAATGTTTTTATTCATTCTTTTTTAGATAACAACATTGCTCACCAATTAAAGTATCAAGAGATAGACTTTTTCTTGGGTTATAATCAATTCGAAAAACCCGAATATCAACATCAGATTTTATTTAATGATGAATTAGTCTTAGTTGTGGCGAATAACCATCCGAGAATTGAAAATACGATTGATCAAGCAATGCTAAATAATGAAAGACACGCTATTATGGCGATGGATAATATTGGTTCATTTAGTAAGCCATATTATCATAATACCGAATTGTCTCACACGATTAGCTATCAAGGAACTGACCTTAATAGTGTATTAACGATTGTTGCTCAAACAGACTTAGTGGCAATTGCACCGAAATGGCTGGTCGACCGTCACGGGAGTCAACTGCAATTACGGACATTATCGTTACCTTGGGGAGATAGCACGCGCCCATGTTATTTAACTTGGCATGAATCTACGGCTAGAGATAAAGGCCATCAGTGGATGAAAGCGCAATTCTGTCAATTGGTCGAACAACTGTAAGCTCAATTTACGTATTGAAAATGTGAATATAACTAACTCATCATAGTGATAACTATGGTGAGTTTTGTTGCGGCTATAACATTTGCATAAAATTTACATTTAATTCCTTTCCTCCCTTCTGTTTAGACTATACACTCATTTTATTCAGCTAACAGTTGTAAGCTGAAAATAATAAAAAGTAACAGGTTAAGTTATTTGTGTATAAACCGAGTGACTTAAATTTATCATGACCTATAGGGATTACATCTTGATTACTGAGAATCTATATCCATATCATATGGTTAATCGCATCCGCACGATGGTTGATGCGAGCGAGTCAGCGAATCGGATAGCTTTCAGTCAATGGGACAACGGACATCAAAGTGAGTTGACGTGGGCGGAAGTAGGAGAACGTACAGCCGCAATCTCCCGTCAATTACTGGCGATGAATATTGCTCCACAGGAAAATGTCGGGCTTTTTGCACAAAATTGCATGAACTGGTCTTTAGTGGATATTGCAGTATTACAGATCAAAGCTGTGACGGTTCCTTTATATGCAACTAGCAGTGTCGAGCAAGCTGCCTACATCATCAATGATGCCAACATTAAAATTCTATTTGTTGGTGATGAAGAGCAATACCAAGTTGCATGCCAGCTATTATCTCGTTGCTCTCAGTTAGAGCAAATTATTGTATTAAATGATAATGTTGAGCTAAATAGCCAAGTATCGGGCTGTATGCATCTTTCTACTTTTATGTCACAAGCTCAGCCGCAATATCAATCAGAGCTAGATTCGCGGATTGCCGCACAGAATCTCAGTGATTTATTTACAATTATTTATACCTCGGGTACGACGGGAGAACCAAAAGGTGTGATGTTGGATTACTACAACATGGCATCTCAGCTATATCTCCACGATAACCGTTTAGAACTCTCTTCCGATGATATTTCATTATGTTTTCTGCCGTTATCCCATGTGTTTGAACGTGCATGGAGCTTCTATGTGATGCATAGCGGGGCGCGCAATGTTTATTTAACCAATACCAATCTTGTTAAAGAAGCATTGGCTGAGGTGAAGCCAACGGTGATGTGCGCAGTGCCGCGTTTCTATGAAAAGGTTTATAGCGCAGTGCAGGGTAAAGTATCTCAAGCCCCATTTATGCGCCGAGCAATCTTTAAATGGGCAATTGCGTTAGGTAAGCAGAAAGTCAAAGCGCAATCGAAAGGTAAATCACTGTCATTAGTGAATCGAAAATTATATTCACTGGCAGATAAATTAGTATTAAGCAAAATACGTCAAGGCTTAGGTGGGCGAATTCGTTTCATGCCAGCGGCAGGAGCACGCTTAGATGATGATGTTATTGCTTTCTTCTTAGCGGCAGGAGTCAATATCAAATATGGCTACGGGATGAGTGAAACCTGCGCAACCGTTTCTTGTTGGGAATCCAACAAATACCCATTAGGTTCGATAGGTACGCCTTTACCCGCTATTTCGGTGCGTATTGGTGAGAATGATGAAATACAAGTGAAAGGTCCAGTGGTGATGAAAGGTTACTATAACCGCCCACAAGAAACGGTGGATACTTTTACGGCAGATGGCTGGCTACGTACAGGGGATGCAGGGAAAATAGATGCTGACGGTAATCTCTATATTACTGACAGACTCAAAGACCTGATGAAAACCTCGAACGGGAAATATATTGCGCCTCAAGTGATTGAAGGGGTATTGGGACAAGATCGATTTATTGAGCATATAGCGGTGATTGCCGATGCGCGTAAATTTGTTTCAGCGCTTATTGTTCCTTGCTATGACAGTCTTGAAGAATATGCCAATTCTATCAACTTGAAATATCGAGATCGTCTCGAACTGTTAAAAGATTCTAAAATTGTAGCGTTATTTGAAAGCCGCTTAAAAGAGCTACAAAAAAACCTTGAACATTTTCACCAAGTTAAGCGTTTTACTTTGTTACCAACTAACTTTTCAATGGAAAAAGGCGAATTAACCCCAACGCTTAAGCTACGTCGTAAAATTATATCTGAGCGTTACCAGCTAGAAATTGAATCGATGTATAAAGAGTAGCTTTCTCTCTCTCAATCTCTGTTAGCCCTTCAGTAAATATAACTGCGGGGCTTTATTTTTATTTGTCCCTCAGTTGTTGCTATTTTTTACTTATGAAATGGTTACTTTTGCTTCTTTTTGGTTGAAATACAGTCAATGCTTCTGGCGATATTTGAAGTTCAAGACAAAACGAAATTCTGATTTATTTTCATGCAAAATGAGATTTGCGTCGTTAGGGGCTGAGGGATATGTTAATAGCTGAATTTATGACTAACTTAATAAAAATTAAAGAGGGTCACATGGCTCTCTATTAACTTGCAAATAGTCTGAGGGACAAACTCATGGAGATGTTGTCAGGAGCGGAAATGGTCGTCAAGTCATTGATTGACCAAGGCGTAAAACACGTTTTTGGCTACCCAGGTGGCGCGGTTTTAGATATTTATGATGCACTGCATACCGTTGGCGGGGTAGAGCACATATTAGTACGTCATGAGCAGGCAGCAGTACATATGGCTGATGGTTATGCACGTTCTACCGGTGATGTTGGTGTTGTCCTTGTGACTTCAGGACCAGGGGCAACCAACGCGATTACAGGAATAGCCACTGCGTATATGGATTCAGTGCCAATGGTGGTGCTATCGGGTCAAGTTGCTAGCTCGTTAATTGGTAATGATGCTTTTCAAGAATGTGACATGGTGGGAATCTCTCGCCCTATCGTCAAACACAGTTTTTTGATTAAGCATGCAAAAGAGATCCCTGAAACGATCAAAAAAGCATTTTATATTGCGTCAACTGGGCGCCCTGGTCCTGTGGTTATTGATTTTCCCAAAGACACAGTTAACCCTGCGCTAAAATTCCCATATCGTTATCCCGATACTGTTACGTTACGCTCATATAATCCGACATTACAAGGACATAAAGGGCAGATAAAAAAAGCATTATCGAAACTAATTTCTGCTAAAAAACCGGTTCTTTATGTGGGAGGCGGGGCAATCAATGCAGATTGTTCAGCGCAATTAATTACGCTGGCAGAAAAACTCCAGTTACCTGTCGTTTCAACGCTGATGGGGCTAGGCGCATTTCCTGAAACGCATTCGCAATCTGTTGGCATGCTTGGCATGCACGGAACGTATGAAGCGAACAAAGTGATGCATAACTCCGATGTGATTTTTGCGGTGGGTGTTCGCTTTGATGACCGCACTACCAATAATTTAGAAAAATATTGCCCTAATGCGACGGTTATCCAAATTGATGTGGATCCAACCTCAATTTCAAAAACAGTAAAGGCCGATATTCCCATTGTCGGTGATGCCAAACTAACTTTGGAACAAATGATTGCGCAGCTAGACCACGCGTCGCTGGATCAAAATCTTGCTGCATTGAAAGAGTGGTGGAAAGAAATTGAAAGCTGGCGCACAAAGCAATGCCTAAAATATGCCTTAAGCCCAAACAAAGTGAAGCCTCAACAAGCGATTGAAATGATTTATCGTTTAACCAACGGTGAGGCGTATGTCACTTCTGATGTAGGGCAGCATCAAATGTTTGCTGCACTTTATTATCCATTTGATAAACCTCGACATTGGATTAATTCAGGAGGGCTTGGCACTATGGGATTTGGTTTGCCTGCTGCGTTAGGGGTAAAACTGGCCCATCCAAAAGCAACAGTTGTTTGTGTGACTGGTGATGGCAGTATTCAAATGAACATTCAGGAGCTATCTACTGCATTACAATACGCTCTGCCGGTCTTAGTCCTAAACCTGAATAATGGTTTCTTAGGGATGGTAAAACAGTGGCAAGATATGATTTATCAAGGTCGCCACTCTCAATCATATATGCAATCACTCCCAAATTTTACCAAGTTGGCTGAGGCTTATGGGCACGTAGGGATATCTATCGCTTCTCCTGATGAGCTAGAAGAAAAGCTCAAACAAGCATTGGTTGAAGTCAATGAAAACCAAAGGCTGGTATTTGTTGATATCAATATTGATGAAACTGAACATGTTTACCCAATGCAGATCCGTGGCGGAGCAATGGATGAAATGTGGTTAAGCAAAACGGAGAGGACCTGATTATGCGTCGTATTTTATCAGTATTATTAGAAAACGAATCAGGGGCACTTTCTCGGGTGATTGGGCTGTTTTCACAGCGAGGCTACAATATTGAAAGCTTGACCGTAGCCCCAACGGATGACCCTACATTGTCGCGCATGACCATCCAGACTAAAGGTGATGCCAAAGTTCTGGAGCAGATTGAAAAGCAGCTTCACAAGCTGGTGGATGTCTTACGAGTAAACGAATTGACTGCATCTGCACATATCGAACGTGAAATCATGTTAGTGAAGCTACAGGCCTCAGGCTATGGGCGTGATGAAATCAAACGAAGTGCGGATATTTTTCGTGGACAAATTGTCGATGTTACACCAACGCTGTATACCGTTCAGCTAGCGGGAACAAGCGATAAACTGGACGCTTTCATTGAAGCTGTACGTGGTGTTGCTGAAATTGTTGAAGTTGCACGCTCAGGGATCGTCGGCGTTTCCCGTGGTGATAAAATTATGCGATGAAAAATTTATCATCCAAAGGTAGAATAGAGTGATATAAGGCCTCGAATGATTCGGGGCTATCCCCATTATTGTAAAGAGGTTAACGTGAAACTGGATGAGATAGCCCGTTTAGCGGGTGTTTCCCGCACAACGGCTAGTTATGTGATCAACGGCAAAGCCAAGCAGTATCGAGTCAGCGATAAAACTGTAGAAAAAGTGATGGCAGTCGTCAGAGAGCACAATTACCATCCAAATGCAGTAGCTGCGGGGTTACGTGCTGGCCGAACTCGTTCCATTGGTTTGGTGATTCCTGATCTTGAAAATACCAGCTATACACGCATAGCAAATTATCTTGAGAGGCAGGCTCGTCAGCGCGGTTACCAGCTTTTAATCGCCTGTTCAGAAGACCAACCTGACAATGAAATTCGTTGCGTGGAGCATCTGCTTCAGCGTCAAGTGGATGCTATTATTGTTTCTACTGCACTACCTCCTGAACACCCATTTTATCAGCGTTGGGCGAACCGCTCGCTTCCTATAATTGCTTTAGATAGAGCGTTAGAAAAAGAGCACTTTATTAGCGTGGTAGGGGATGACCAAGAAGATGCACAGATGATTTCCTCGGAATTACGTAAATTCCCTGCTGAATCGGTATTGTATCTTGGTGCATTACCAGAATTATCCGTGAGTTATCTACGTGAGCAAGGCTTTCGTAAAGCATGGGAGGGTGATCAACGTCAAGTGAACTACCTTTATGCTAATAGCTATGAGCGTGACGCTGCTGCTGAAGTCTTTTCTCAGTGGCTTGACAGTGGGAATGCAATGCCTGATGCATTATTCACAACATCATTTTCTCTATTACAAGGGGTTTTGGATGTTGCATTAAAACGCGACGGTCGCTTACCTGAGGATATGGTCATCAGCACATTCGGGGATAATGAATTACTCGATTTCCTCGGTTGTCCTGTGTTATCACTTGCTCAACGCCATCGTGATATTGCGGAACGAATTTTAGAACTGGTATTAGCTAGTCTTGACGAAAAACAGAAACCAGAAACTGGGATTCGTCGTATTCGCAGAGATTTATGTCGCCGAGGAAGCCTTGGTCGTAAGCAATAGTGGATAAACCTTGTCCAATAATGAAAAAACCAATTGAATAGTTAGTGATGTTAATCACGATTATGAGTAAAATACTCGCCCCTACATGTTAGGGGCTTTTTTTTGCTTCATGAAATTAGACTGGAAATTGTTAATTGAAGCAAACTTACGTAAACATTTAACTTTAGGAATTATCCTAATACCTTTTTTGATGATTTTCTATCCAGCTTATATTTTCCGAAATGATTAATTTTAATTTTCAAAATTATAGGTGGAAATTTTGTATGAATAATCATCAAATGAAAAGCACTGTGAATTATAACAGTTATTTAATTGTTTGATATTTATGTATTTTATAATTAAATACATATTTTAAAGTAGTTCGGTATAAATAATCATCGTTTATTGATGATTAGTGGGTGAAAAATAAACACGAAATAAACTGATTAAAAATGAGACGTATATATCATTTATACAAATTTGTATGATTTTGCAGCAATGAAATAGATCTAAACCTCTTTTATCTGCACTTTATAAAATAAGTGAATTATATCAACTCGTTATTTCTCTTTTTCTTTCTAAGTATGATTTTTTCCGACTTTTTCTTTTCTAAATCGCTCTGTAAATATAGCTAAAGCAACGTGCAGCTGGCTTGACAACGTTTTCATACCATTCGTAAACTTTATAAGTGGAGAATTGTGGGGTAAAGTGGGTGAGTAGGAAATAAAGGGGAATAATCAGGTATGTTTCGTGGGGCAACACTGGTTAATCTCGACAGCAAAGGGCGACTAACCGTGCCTACTCGTTATCGAGGAATGCTGAGCGAGGAATCGAAAGGGCAAATGGTCTGTACCATTGACCTTCACCAGCCATGTCTGTTGCTTTATACCTTACCCGAATGGGAAATCATTGAGGAAAAACTGTCTAAGTTATCCACGATGAATCCGGCAGAACGTCGAGTACAACGTCTTTTACTTGGTTATGCCAGTGAATGTCAGATAGACAATGCAGGACGTCTTTTGCTAGCTAGCACGCTGCGTCAACACGCAGGGCTAACAAAAGAGGTCATGTTGGTAGGCCAAATAAATAAATTTGAAATTTGGGATGAACAGATGTGGTATCAGCAGGTGGAAAATGACATTGCTGCTGAACGCCTTGCTGAGGAACCTCTTTCCGCCCGTTTACAGGATTTGTCACTATAACAATGACGCAACAACAATTTAAACACGTAACCGTACTGCTCGATGAAGCAGTCAATGGGCTAAATTTAAAACCAAACGGCATCTATATCGATGGCACATTTGGTCGCGGTGGGCACTCTCGCTTGATTTTGAGTCAGCTTGGTGAAAATGGCCGTTTAATTGCAATCGACCGTGATCCGGAAGCGATTAAAGCTGCTCAAGAAATCGATGACCCTCGCTTTATGATTAAGCATGGTCCATTTTCAGCGATTGCTGATTATGCCGAAGAAGAAGGTTTAGTTGGCAAGATTGATGGTGTTTTACTGGATTTAGGCGTTTCTTCACCTCAATTAGATGATGCCGAACGTGGATTTTCATTTATGCGTGATGGACCCCTCGATATGCGAATGGACCCGACTCATGGGCAATCAGCTGCACAATGGCTGATGACGGCCGAAGCCGATGATATCGCATGGGTATTAAAGACTTTTGGTGAGGAACGTTTCGCTAAGCGCATCGCAAGAGCCATCGTTGAGCGCAACCATAATCCAGAAGAAGAGCCATTAACACGTACTCGTCATTTGGCTGAATTGATTGCGAAAGTGAGTCCAATGAAGGATAGACACAAGCACCCAGCAACACGAAGCTTCCAAGCAATTCGTATTTATATCAATAGCGAATTGGAAGAGATTGAAAAAGCGTTGAATGGTGCGATGTCAGTTTTGGCCCCTGAAGGGCGTTTATCGGTGATCAGTTTCCATTCACTTGAAGATAGATTAGTAAAACGCTTTATACGTCAGCATAGCTCCGGTCCTTCAGTTCCTCCGGGGATCCCTTTGACTGAGGCGCAAATTAAAGAGTTAGGTGCTGCTAAGTTACGTGGATTAGGAAAAATGAAACCATCAGATTCTGAAATTGATGAAAACCCACGGGCTCGTAGTTCAGTGCTACGTTTTGCAGAAAGAGTGCCAGAGTAATGACACCAGAAAGGCACAGTTTAGCTAGAGTTATCGGTCGCGACCTATTTCGCTACGGAATTATTCCGCTGATCTTGTTAGCCGCAATTGTTATTAGTGCCGTGTTCGTGGTGACAACGGCTCATGAAACGCGACTACTCACCGCAGCGAAAGACAAGCTGTATGAAGAAAAAGATTCTCTTGATATCGAATGGCGAAATTTGATCTTAGAAGAGAATGCGTTAGCGAGTCATAGCCGTGTTGAGCGTTTATCGGTTGAGAAATTACAGATGGTTCATGTAGAACCGTCCCAAGAAAACATTATTGTCTCGAAGCAATAACAAAGGTTCAGAATGAAAGCATCCAAACCAGCTAAAAATAAGAAAACAGAAGAAGTCACCAGCTTTGTTCGCTGGCGCTTTGTTTTGCTGTGTGGATGTATTGTTTTAGCGTTAGCCGGTTTACTTGTCCGTGTTGCCTATCTTCAAATTATTGCACCTGAAAAATTGGTAAAAGAAGGGGATATGCGCTCTTTACGCGTGCAAGAAGTGGCAACTGCTCGTGGAATGATCAGTGACCGTGAAGGTCGTCAGTTAGCCGTTAGTGTTCCAGTGAACGCTATTTGGGCTGACCCAAAAGAAATTTTTGAAAAGGGTGGCATTAGTAACGATGAGCATTGGAAAGCTCTTGCTGACGCTCTAGAAATCCCGTTAGAGCAAATCACCACTAAAATCTCGTCTAATCCAAGAGGGCGCTTTGTTTACTTAGCCCGTCAAGTCAATCCTTCAATTGGTGAATATATCCGCAAATTAAAAATTCCGGGTATTTATTTACGCAAAGAATCTCGCCGTTATTACCCATCAGGACCTGTTACTGCGCATTTACTGGGGGTCACTAACATCGACGGTGAAGGCATTGAAGGGGTTGAAAAAAGTTTTGACCGTTGGTTAAAAGGCGCTCCAGGGGAGCGTACTGTACGTAAAGATCGTAATGGTCGTGTAATCGAAACGGTTTCTACAGTAGACAGCCAAGCTGCACATAACTTGATGTTAAGTATTGACGAGCGAATTCAATCCATTGTTTATCGTGAACTCACTAAAGGCGTTCAGGAAAACAAAGCTGAATCAGGTGTTGCGATTCTTGTGGATGTGCAGACGGGTGAAATTCTTGCGATGGCAAACAGCCCATCTTATAACCCGAATAACCTTGCAGGAACGCCAATGGATACCATGCGTAATCGGGCAATTACCGATATTTTTGAACCCGGTTCAACGGTAAAACCCTTGGTGGTTATGAGTGCGCTAAATAATAAAATTGTTAAAGAAAATACCGTATTAAATACCTATCCATACCGTGTTAATGGTCATGAAATTAAAGATGTCGCGCGTTATGCGGAGTTAACTATTACGGGGATTTTACAGAAGTCGAGTAACGTTGGTGTTTCAAAATTAGCGTTAGCGATGCCAGCTACAGAGTTGGTGGATGTGTATAGCCGCTTTGGGTTTGGTAAGCCGACTAATCTGGGGTTAGTCGGGGAAAGTAGTGGTATCTTTCCAAGTAAAAAAACACGGTGGTCTGATTTAGAAAGGGCCACCTTTTCTTTCGGGTACGGGCAAATGGTGACTCCATTACAGCTAGCGCGTGCCTATGCAACAATTGGTAGTTTTGGTGTATATCGCCCACTGTCTATCACTAAAGTTGATCCACCCGTTCCGGGTACACGGGTATTTCCTGAGCCTATTATGCGCACGGTCGTTCATATGATGGAAAGTGTTGCTCTGCCTGGTGGTGGGGGAACTCGTGCGGCAATCAAAGGCTACCGAATTGCGATTAAAACAGGTACTGCGAAGAAAGTCGGTCCTGAAGGTCGCTATGTTAATGAATATATCGCTTATACAGCAGGAGTTGCGCCAGCCAGCAACCCTCGCTATGCCCTTGTGGTTCTGATTAATGATCCTAAAGCGGGTAAATATTATGGAGGTGCGGTCTCTGCACCTATTTTTGGTTCCATTATGGGTGGGGTATTACGCCTGATGAATGTTGAGCCAGACGCATTGCCAACAGACGATAAAAGTGAAATCGTGAACAGTCAAAAAGAGGTTAAAAGTGGCAGATCGTAATCTTTGTGAGCTCCTCGCACCTTTTGGTGTGAGCACAACAAATATCTCTCTACGAGAGATGACGCTAGACAGCCGAAAGGCTGCCGCGGGTGATCTGTTTATTGCAGTAAAAGGCCATCAATCGGATGGCAGACACTATATTCCTCAAGCTATTGCTCAAGGTGTTGCTGCCATTATTGCAGAAGCACAAGGTGAAGCTGAAGAAGGCGAAATTTGCGTTGTGCATGGTGTACCCGTCATTTATCTCCATGACTTGAATAACCGCTTGTCTGCTTTAGCGGGTGAGTTTTATCATCAGCCATCTTCCAAAATGAAATTGGTTGGTGTGACGGGTACCAATGGTAAAACCACGACAACCCAATTAATTGCTCAGTGGGCAAAAGGCTTAGGTGAAACATCTGCGGTGATGGGAACCGTGGGAAATGGTTTGTTAGGTAATGTTTCGCCAAGTGAAAATACGACAGGCTCAGCGGTTGATATCCAGCTAGAGCTGACTCAGTTATTGGATAAGAAAGCGACCTTAACGGCGATGGAAGTGTCTTCCCATGGGTTAATTCAAGGTCGTGTTGCTGCATTAAATTTCGATGCTGCGGTATTTACCAATTTAAGCCGTGATCATCTGGATTATCACGGTGATATGGAAAACTATGAAGCGGCTAAATGGTTGTTATTTTCTACTCATCAGACAAAAACACAAATTATTAATGCGGATGATGATGTTGGACTGAAATGGCTGCATCGTTTGCCACAAGCCTGCGCAGTTACGATGGAAAATCGTATCCCAAAAAATTGGCAAGGTTCGTGGTTAAAAGCGACAAACGTGGATTACCACGACAAAGGTGCAACAATTCATTTTGCATCTTCGTGGGGAGAAGGTTCTTTTGAAAGCCCTCTAATGGGCGCTTTCAATGTCAGTAATTTACTGCTGGCAATGGCAACCTTACTTATGATGGATTATCCATTAGATAAATTATTAGCGGCAACAGATTTCTTGATGCCAGTTTGTGGTCGTATGGAAGTTTTCAGCACTGAAGGTAAGCCAACAGTGGTTGTTGACTACGCCCATACGCCGGATGCTCTAGAGAAAGCACTTTTAGCGGCACGTTTACACTGCAAAGGCAAATTATGGTGTGTCTTTGGCTGTGGTGGTGATAGAGATAAAGGCAAGCGTCCTCTAATGGGGGCCTCTGCGGAACAGTATGCAGACAAAGTCGTGATCACGGATGATAACCCTCGCAGTGAAGAGCCCCTTGATATTATCAATGACATCATGGCGGGTATTTTAGATTCAAGCCGTGTGTTAGCCATCCCTGGCCGCCCAGAAGCAGTAACAAGCACCATTTTACAGGCTCAACCTGATGACGTAATTTTAGTCGCAGGCAAAGGTCACGAAGATTACCAAATTATTGGCTCACGCCGTTTAGATTATTCAGACCGTTTGACGGTGGCGAGATTATTGGGGGTGGTAGCATGATCCCCGTAACACTAAGCCAACTCTTACAAGTCACTCATGGTCGCGTTATTAACGAAGGTAATCAAGAATTATTGCTGCAAAATGTTAGTACCGATAGCCGAAAAATTGATGAAAGTTGCTTATTTATTGCGTTAAAAGGCGAGCGTTTTGATGCCCATGATTTTGCGAGTCAAGTGGTTGACGCGGGTGCTGCTGCGTTATTAGTCGACCATCAACTCGATATCAATTGCCCGCAGATTATTGTGGATGACACTCGAATTGCTATGGGGCAATTGGCGGCTTGGGTTCGCCAACAATCTAAAGCTCACGTTGTTGGTTTAACGGGTTCTTCAGGAAAAACTTCAGTCAAGGAAATGACCGCCTCGATTTTAGTACAGCGTGGAAAAACACTGTACACAGCGGGTAATCTCAATAACGATATTGGTGTCCCGTTAACACTATTCCGCTTAACCCATGATCACCAATTTGCTGTGATTGAGATGGGTGCAAACCATCCTCATGAAATTGAGTACACCACCAATATTGTAAAACCAGAAGCGGTGTTAGTGAATAATTTATTTGGGGCTCACTTAGAGGGCTTCGGATCTCCAGAAGGCGTAGCGAAAGCGAAAGGTGAAATCTATCAAGGTTTACCTGATGAGGGAACAGCGATCGTCAATTTGGATAGCTATTCGGATAAGTGGCAATTCAAGCCACGTCAGACAGTTTGGCGTTATTCATTAACTCAACAAGAGCACGCGGATTTTTACCCTTCAAATATTCAGGTCAAGCAATTAACAACAGATTTTACATTACATACCCCAGTAGGGCAGGTGGATATTACTCTGCCACTTCCTGGTATGCACAATATTGCTAATGTTTTAGCGGCAAGTGCATTATCGATTTCTGTTGGGGCAACACTGGAAGAGATCAGTCAAGGTTTAGCGAGTACTAAAGCGGTTCCGGGACGTTTATATCCCGTACGTTTAGGTGATAACAAAG
Source organism: Providencia sp. PROV210 (assembly GCF_028479445.1). Taxonomy (NCBI): domain Bacteria; kingdom Pseudomonadati; phylum Pseudomonadota; class Gammaproteobacteria; order Enterobacterales; family Morganellaceae; genus Providencia; species Providencia sp. PROV210. Next base: position 65,884 of record NZ_JAMPNQ010000016.1, on the reverse strand, counting down.
TCGTTATTGATGACACCTACAATGCGAATGATGGCTCAATGATTGCGGCAATTAATGTGCTGGCAACATTACCCGGTTATCGCATTTTAGTGGTAGGAGACATGGGTGAGCTTGGTCATTATGCCCATGATTGTCATCAGCGTGTTGGGATTGCAGCTAAACAAGCAGGTTTAGATAAAGTATTAAGTGTTGGGCAGCTAAGCGAAATTATCAGCCAATCTAGCGAATGTGGTGAACATTTTACAGTTAAACAAGATTTATTAACTCGACTCATTCCGCTAACCCAGCAGAATGACGTTGTTTCTATTTTAGTTAAAGGTTCACGCAGCTCCGCGATGGAAGATGTTGTGAATGCATTGAAGGAGTGCTTCGCATGTTAGTCTGGCTAGCCGAATTATTGGTTCACAAATTCTCGGTCTTTAACGTCTTTTCCTATTTGACGTTTAGAGCCATCGTCAGTTTACTGACTGCGTTGATTATTGCTTTATGGATGGGACCGCATTTAATTGCCTACTTGCAAAAAATGCAAATCGGACAAGTTGTTCGTAGTGAAGGTCCTGAATCTCACTTCAGCAAGCGCGGTACGCCGACAATGGGGGGAATTTTAATTCTGTTCTCTATTTGCGTATCCGTATTGCTATGGGCGCGCTTAGAAAACCCATATGTATGGTGCGTACTATTAGTTTTAGTCGGCTACGGTATCGTGGGCTTTGTGGATGATTACCGCAAAGTCGTGAGAAAGGATACTCGGGGTCTGATCGCTCGTTGGAAATATTTCTGGCAGTCAGTCTTAGCATTGGTCGTTGCATTCTCTATGTACGCTATTGGAAAAGACACGCCAGCCACTCAGTTAGTTGTACCATTCTTTAAAGATGTTATGCCTCAATTAGGCCTCCTATACATTTTATTAGCTTACTTCGTTATCGTTGGAACCAGTAATGCGGTTAACCTGACTGATGGTTTAGATGGCTTAGCGATTATGCCTACCGTATTTGTTGCTGCTGGATTTGCCCTAATTGCATGGGCAACGGGTAACGTCAACTTTGCGAGTTACTTACATATTCCATTCTTACCTCATGCAGGTGAGTTAGTGATTGTCTGCACGGCTATAGTTGGGGCTGGGCTCGGTTTCTTATGGTTTAACACTTATCCAGCGCAAGTCTTTATGGGCGATGTAGGCTCACTAGCTCTGGGGGGTGCATTAGGAACGATTGCAGTTCTTTTACGCCAAGAATTCTTATTAGTGATTATGGGCGGTGTATTCGTTGTTGAAACGTTGTCTGTGATTTTACAAGTTGGCTCATTTAAATTACGTGGCCAACGAATTTTCCGTATGGCTCCAATTCACCATCACTATGAATTGAAAGGTTGGCCAGAACCTCGCGTTATCGTTCGTTTCTGGATTATCTCCTTAATGTTAGTCCTGATTGGACTGGCAACATTGAAGGTGCGTTAAAATGGTTGGTTTACAGGCTCAGCAGTATCAGGGTAAAAACGTTGTCATTATAGGCTTAGGGTTAACTGGCCTATCGTGTGTTCAATTTTTCCTCACGCGTGGTGTTGTTCCTCGTGTGATGGATACCCGCGCTGTGCCGCCCGGCATTGATAAACTTCCCGATAATGTGATTTGCCATAGTGGAAGTTTGAATGATGAATGGCTGCTACAAGCCGACTTAATTGTGGCGAGTCCAGGTATTGCACTGGCAACTAAGCAACTACAATTAGCCGCCAATAAAGGCATTGAAATTGTTGGTGATATTGAACTGTTTTGCCGTGAGGTAGATGCACCTATCGTAGCGATTACCGGTTCAAATGGTAAAAGTACTGTGACCTCTTTAGTTGGCGAAATGGCTAAAGCCGCTGGCATTTCTGTCGGTGTTGGCGGAAATATTGGTATTCCAGCGTTATCACTGTTAAATCAAGGTCATAGTTTGTATGTGTTAGAGCTGTCTAGCTTCCAATTGGAGACGACCTCTAGTTTACAAGCAGCTGCTGCGACAGTATTGAATATCAGTGAAGATCATATGGATCGCTATCCACTAGGGTTGGAACAGTATCGCGCGGCTAAATTACGAATTTATGACAATGCACAACATTGTATTGTTAATGCTCAGGATGTCTTAACGCTCCCTACTGACCATCGGCTCAATCAATGTACTAGCTTTGGGTTAAATAATGGCGATTACTACTTTGATACTCAAAAGCGAGTTTTGATAGCGAAAGGGGAAACGGTGTTAGATGCCTCAGAAATGCATTTAACTGGGCAGCATAACTATATGAATGCACTAGCTGCATTAGCTTTAGCGGATACGGTTGGTATTCCTCGTGAAGCTAGCATCAAAGTATTAAAAGAGTATGCGGGCTTAGTTCATCGCTTCCAATTAGTATTATTTAATAATGGAGTTCGTTGGATTAACGATTCTAAAGCCACCAACGTAGGTAGCACTGAAGCTGCATTAAATGGTTTACATGTGGATGGTACTATTTATCTACTGCTGGGTGGTGATGGTAAATCGGCAGATTTTTCACCACTGAAAAACTATATTTCGGCAGATAATTATCGCCTGTACTGCTTTGGTCGTGATGGTAAGCAGCTTGCGGAATTAGCGCCAGAAAAATCAGTACTCACTGAGACGATGGAGCAAAGTCTGCGCCAAATTGCACCTTTATTGAAAACAGGGGATATGGTGCTGTTATCCCCAGCTTGTGCGAGTTTGGATCAGTTTAAAAGCTTTGAACAGCGTGGCGATATCTTTGCTCAGTTAGCTAAGGAGTTAGGTTAATGACCATACCGGGTGCTTTGCGTATAAAAAATTGGGTCATTGGTGAAAAGAATGGCGTGATTTCAGGCACGACACTCTATGACCGTACATTGGTCTGGCTAGCATTCGGTTTGGCAGCAATTGGTTTTATCATGGTGACTTCGGCATCCATGCCTGTTGGGCAAAAATTAACGGATGACCCATTCTATTTTGCAAAGCGTGATGTGGTTTATCTGGTCATCGCTTTTCTACTGGTATTAGGTGTAATGCGTATTTCTATGGCGACATGGGAAAAATACAGTTTTACCCTATTGATGATTGCCTTAGCTATGCTTGCAGTGGTGCTGGTCGCGGGTAGCTCGGTTAACGGGGCATCACGCTGGATAGATATTGGTATCGTAAAAATTCAGCCTGCTGAAATTTCGAAATTTGCACTGTTTTGCTATGTTTCTAGCTATTTAGTTCGTAAATCAGATGAAGTACGGACTAAATTTTTTGGTTTTGTAAAACCAATGTGTATTTTGATTTTCATGGCGCTTTTATTATTACTACAGCCTGACTTAGGGACTGTTGTGGTATTGGTTGTCACGACTCTTGGGCTGCTATTTTTAGCAGGTGCTAGATTAGCACCATTTATTATTGGTATTGCGGCTTGTGGAGTCGGGGTTTTAGCCTTAATCATTTTTGAACCTTATCGCTTACGTCGTGTGACTTCATTCTTAAATCCGTGGGACGACCCATTCGGTAGTGGCTATCAGTTAACTCAGTCACTGATGGCATTTGGTCGAGGTGAGTTACTCGGACAAGGGCTGGGTAACTCAGTACAAAAATTAGAGTATTTACCAGAGGCTCATACCGACTTTATTTTTTCTGTATTAGCGGAAGAGCTGGGCTATGTTGGTGTTGTACTGGTATTGCTGATGGTCTTTATGTTGGCATTTAGAGCCATGATGGTTGGGCGTCGCGCTTTGCTATCAAATCAACTTTTTGGTGGATATCTCGCTTGCTCAATTGGTATTTGGTTTACCTTTCAAGCGTTAGTAAACGTAGGTGCCGCAGCAGGTATGCTACCAACTAAAGGGTTAACCCTCCCATTGATTAGTTATGGTGGTTCCAGTTTATTAGTCATGTCCGCGGCAATTGCGGTATTACTGCGAATCGATTATGAGACACGTCTTGAGAAAGCTCAGGCGTTTGTAAGGAGTTCCAAATGAGTCAGGCAAAAAAATTACTCGTTATGGCTGGTGGGACTGGGGGACATGTTTTCCCTGGTTTGGCTGTAGCACACTATTTGCAGGCTCAAGGTTGGGAAATTCGCTGGTTGGGAACTGCGGATCGAATGGAAGCAACTTTAGTCCCTAAACATGGTATCGATATCGAATTTATTCAAATCTCTGGTTTAAGAGGTAAAGGTCTAGGTGCATTGATTGGAGCACCTTGGCGTATTTATAAAGCTATCCGCCAAGCGAAAGCGATCATTAAACACTATCAACCTGATGCAGTTTTAGGTATGGGCGGCTATGTTTCCGGACCAGGAGGAATTGCTGCATGGCAATGCGGTGTTCCTGTTGTTCTCCATGAACAGAATGGGATTGCAGGATTAACCAATAAATGGTTATCCAAAATTGCAACAAAAGTATTACAAGCATTTCCTGGCGCATTCCCTAATGCGCCCGTGGTTGGAAACCCAGTACGTGAAGATGTCTTAGCTCTTCCTGCACCGCAAACTCGCCTTACAGGGCGAGAAGGCGCTATACGCGTTCTGGTTGTAGGAGGGAGTCAAGGCGCTCGTATTTTGAATCAAGTCATGCCTGTGGTTGCTGGAAAAGTAACCAAACAGTTAAATATCTGGCATCAGGCGGGAAAAGGCGGTAAGGAATCGACAGAAGCACTGTATAATGGTTGCTTGAAAAATTCAGTCAATTCTGAGTTTAAAGTGACTGAATTTATTGATGATATGGCGCAAGCTTACGCATGGGCTGATATTGTTGTTTGCCGCTCAGGTGCATTAACCGTTAGCGAGGTCGCTGCTGCTGGCTTACCTGCGATTTTTGTCCCTTTCCAGCACAAAGACCGCCAGCAATATTGGAATGCGTTACCACTAGAACAAGCTGGGGCTGCAAAGATTATTGAGCAGCCACAATTTACCCCTGATGCTGTTGCCGAGTTACTCGACCAGTGGGACAGAGCTGAATTATTAGTGATGGCTGAAAAAGCCTATGGTTGCGCGATCACAGACGCAACAGAACGTGTCGCAGCGGTAATCTGCGAAGTCGCTAAAAAATAATAGCAAATCTCGGCAGTGAAATTTAGACAGAATTTATAGAGAAGCGGAAATACAGTGAATACACAGCAATTAGCGAAATTAAGAACATCAGTGCCAGAAATGAGAAGAGTTCGGCACATTCATTTTGTTGGCATCGGTGGTGCTGGCATGGGTGGTATCGCTGAAGTGTTGGCTAACGAAGGTTATGAAATTAGTGGTTCGGATTTAGCGCCGAACCCTGTTACTCAACAGCTTACTGCGCTTGGGGCGACAATCTATTTTAACCATCGCCCTGAAAATGTTGAAAATGCTAGTGTCGTGGTTGTCTCCACTGCCATTTCTATGGATAACCCTGAAATTCAAGCTGCGAAAGAATTGCGTATTCCGGTTATTCGTCGTGCAGAAATGTTGGCTGAGTTAATGCGTTATCGCCATGGTATCGCAGTTGCAGGAACTCATGGGAAAACGACGACAACGGCAATGATTTCTGGGATCTATGCTCAAGCAGGTTTAGACCCAACATTTGTGAATGGTGGATTAGTTAAATCGGCGGGTACACATGCGCGTTTAGGTAGCAGCCGCTATCTGATTGCAGAAGCAGATGAAAGCGATGCGTCATTCTTGCATTTGCAACCATTAGTCGCAGTCGTTACGAATATTGAAGCTGACCATATGGATACCTATCAGGGAAATTTCGAAAACCTGACAGATACTTTCATCAACTTCTTACATAATCTGCCATTTTATGGCCGTGCAGTAATGTGTATTGATGATCCAGTAATCCGTTCATTATTACCTAAAATTGGTCGCTACATTACGACCTATGGTTTTAGTGAAGATGCTGATGTTCGTATTACGAAATACACACAAAAAGGTAATCAAGGTTTCTTCACCATTGCACGTGAAGGTATGCCTGAGCTAACCGTTGTTCTGAATGCACCTGGCCGCCATAATGCGTTGAATGCGACTGCAGCGGTTGCCGTGGCAACGGAAGAAGGAATTGACGACTTACATATTCTATCTGCTCTAGTTGAATTTCAAGGCACTGGTCGCCGTTTTGACTTCTTAGGCAATTACGCTTTACGCAACGTGAATGGTAAAGAGGGTGAAGTGATGTTGGTGGATGATTATGGTCATCATCCAACAGAAGTCGATGCGACGATTAAAGCGGCAAGAGCTGGATGGCCCGACAAGCGCATTGTGATGATTTTCCAGCCACATAGATATACACGTACGCGTGATTTATATGATGACTTTGCAAACGTACTTGGGCAGGTTGATGTGTTGCTCATGTTAGAAGTTTATTCGGCAGGCGAAAAGCCAGTTCCTGGCGCAGATAGCCGCTCATTATGTCGAACTATCCGTAGCCGTGGGCAAGTTGACCCAATTTTTGTGGCTGAACCAGAGCAAGTTTCACATATGCTGGCACAAGTTCTTGATGGTAACGACTTAATTTTAGTTCAAGGCGCAGGAAATATTGGTAAAATAGCCAAAAGCCTTGCTGAAACTAAGTTACAGCCCCCGATGGTTGAGGAATAAGTATGACAGAGAAAGTTGCTGTTCTATTAGGTGGAACATCTGCTGAACGTGAGGTTTCACTTCAGTCAGGAAATGCCGTATTGGCTGGGTTACGCCAAGCTGGTATTGATGCACACCCGATTGATACTCAAAATTTTCCTGTTGTGACGTTGAAAGACGCTGGTTTTGATAAAGTGTTTATCGCATTACATGGTCGTGGTGGAGAAGATGGGACAATTCAAGGAATGCTTGAATTTCTTGGTCTTCCTTATACTGGAAGTGGGGTGATGGCATCCGCACTGAGTATGGATAAACTGCGAACAAAACAATTATGGCAAGGTGCAGGGCTAAGTGTTTCTCCATATATTTCACTTAATAGGCAGAAATATACTAATATTAAAAAAGAGCAGTTAGCTCAGCAGGTTAAGCATCTTGGGCTACCATTGATCGTCAAACCAAGCTTGGAAGGTTCTAGTGTTGGAATGAGTAAAGTTGATTCTTTGGATGCTTTACCAGAAGCTATCGAATTAGCGTTTCGTTTTGATGATACATTATTGATTGAAAAGTGGTTAAGCGGTCCTGAATACACGGTTGCGGTGCTGGGCGATAACGTATTGCCTTCAATCCGAATTCAACCTCCGGGCGTGTTTTATGACTATGAAGCGAAATATTTGTCGGATGAAACACAATATTTTTGCCCTAGCGGATTAGATTCTCAGCGCGAAGCTGAACTTGCAGATATCGCAATGCAAGCTTATCAAGCCGTAGGTTGCCGTGGCTGGGGTCGTGTAGATGTGATGCAAGATAGCGATGGTAAATTCTATTTGCTTGAGGTGAATACTTCGCCGGGAATGACCAGTCATAGTCTGGTTCCGATGGCAGCACGTCAGGCCGGCTTAGATTTTTCACAATTAGTGGCGCGTATTTTGGAATTGGCTAGTTGATATGTCACAGGCAGCGTTAAACGTTAGGCATCATAATGACGATAAAGACGAAGATCCAGGCTCTAGACCGAGTAATGGTGCGTTTTTAGGTGGGTTGATTTTCTTCCTAATGGTTGTAGGCACAATCATTTGGAGTGGTTGGACCGTGATGACTTGGATGAAAGATGCCGATAGGCTGCCGATGTCAAAGTTAGTCTTAACGGGAGAGCGAGCTTATACCACTAATGATGATGTTCGGAAGGCGATTTTATCCCTTGGGCAACCAGGAACATTTATGACGGTAGACGTCAATGCCATCCAGAATCAAATTAGTATGATGCCTTGGATCCGTCAGGTGACTGTACGTAAACAATGGCCTGATGAACTGAAAATTCATATTGTAGAATATAAGCCTTTTGCCCGATGGAATGACCAAAGCATGGTAGATAAGGAAGGTCGGGTATTTAGCCTTCCTGCTAGCCAAAATGGAAAAGGCGATTATGTGATGCTGTATGGTCCACAGGGTAGTCAGGGTGAGGTTTTAAAAGAATTTACTGTCTTAAAGGATATTTTGGCGAAAAATAACTTGAAACTAAAATCCATTTCTATGACAGCGCGCCATGCATGGCAGATTATTTTAGATAATGATGTACGAGTAGAGCTAGGTAAAAAGGATGTATTAGAGCGGTTAAATCGTTTTCTTGAACTTTATCCGCTTTTACAGCAAACAACGGATAAACGCGTCGATTATGTCGACTTGCGTTATACCAGTGGTGCCGCGGTAGGATGGGCTCCCGTTTTAGTCGATGCTCCACAGGGTTTCCAATAGGGCAGATTGCTAATAACTCAAATTAGGCAGATAGGCAGAAGCAAATGATTAAAGCAACGGACAGAAAATTAGTGGTAGGCCTTGAAATTGGAACTTCCAAGGTATCAGCCCTGGTAGGCGAAATTCTGCCCGATGGTATGGTTAATATTATTGGGGTGGGAAGCTGTCCATCTCGTGGAATGGACAAAGGTGGCGTTAACGATCTTGAATCCGTCGTTAAATGCGTCCAGAGAACGATCGATCAAGCTGAATTAATGGCTGATTGCCAGATTTCCTCTGTTTACCTTGCATTATCAGGTAAGCATGTAAGCTGTCAAAATGAAATTGGTATGGTGCCAATTTCAGAAGAAGAAGTGACTCAAGAAGATGTGGACAGTGTGGTTCACACGGCTAAATCAGTCAGAGTTAAAGACGAACATCGAATTCTGCATGTGATTCCGCAAGAATTCGCGATTGACTACCAAGAAGGTATTAAAAATCCAGTGGGTCTATCGGGTGTTCGGATGCAAGCTAAAGTGCATTTAATTACTTGCCATAATGATATGGCGAAGAACATTGTGAAGGCTGTAGAGCGTTGTGGGTTAAAAGTTGATCAGCTTATTTTTGCTGGTCTCGCCGCAAGTTACAGCGTACTTACTGAAGATGAACGTGAATTAGGTGTGTGTGTCGTTGATATCGGTGGCGGCACGATGGATATGGCAGTCTATACTGGTGGTGCATTACGACATACTAAAGTTATCCCTTATGCGGGTAATGTGGTCACGAGTGATATCGCGTATGCCTTTGGTACACCACCAACAGATGCAGAAGCGATTAAAATACGCCATGGTTGTGCGGTCGGCTCTATTGTTAGTAAAGATGAGACGGTTGAAGTGCCAAGTGTAGGGGGGCGTCCGCCAAGAAGTTTGCAACGCCAAACCTTAGCAGAAGTCATTGAGCCGCGGTATACTGAGCTGTTAAATTTAGTAAATGAAGAAATTTTAAATTTACAGGAACAGTTACGCTTACAAGGTGTCAAACACCACTTAGCCGCAGGTATTGTCCTGACTGGTGGTGCGGCTCAAATTGATGGCCTCGTCGAATGTGCTCAAAAAGTGTTCCATACGCAGGTAAGAATTGGTACACCACTTAATATAACAGGATTAACGGATTATGCTCAGGAGCCGTACTACTCCACTGCTGTAGGGCTCCTGCATTACGGTAAAGAAAGCCATCTTGGCGATGATACCGAAACGGAAAAACGTGCTTCAGTTAGCGGGTGGTTTAGTAAGCTAACCAGCTGGTTGAGAAAAGAATTTTAATTTTTATTTAGAAGCATATTATTAGCTTCGATTTAAGCACAAAACGGAGAGACATTATGTTTGAACCAATGGAGCTAACCAATGATGCGGTGATTAAGGTCATCGGCGTTGGCGGCGGCGGCGGAAATGCCGTTGAACACATGGTACGCGAGCGAATTGAAGGCGTTGAATTCTTTGCTGTGAATACAGACGCACAAGCTCTGCGTAAAACCGCAGTAGGACAAACTATCCAAATCGGGACCGGTATTACTAAAGGTCTGGGTGCGGGTGCAAACCCAGAAGTGGGTCGCAATGCTGCTGAAGAAGACCGTGAAGCATTACGCAATGCTCTTGATGGAGCAGACATGGTCTTTATCGCCGCTGGTATGGGCGGTGGTACAGGTACCGGAGCAGCGCCAGTTGTTGCTGAAGTTGCTAAAGAATTAGGTATCCTGACAGTTGCTGTCGTGACTAAGCCATTCAATTTTGAAGGCAAAAAACGCATGGCATTCGCTGAAGCGGGTATCACTGAGTTATCTAAGCATGTTGACTCATTGATTACTATTCCGAATGACAAATTATTAAAAGTTCTTGGTCGAGGTATCTCTTTACTGGATGCTTTTGGTGCGGCAAATGACGTATTAAAAGGTGCAGTTCAGGGTATCGCAGAGCTGATTACTCGCCCAGGTTTAATGAACGTGGACTTTGCTGACGTGCGTACTGTGATGTCAGAAATGGGTTACGCGATGATGGGCTCCGGTGTTGCACGTGGAGAAGATCGAGCTGAAGAAGCGGCAGAAATGGCAATTTCTAGTCCACTTCTGGAAGATATCGACTTGTCTGGCGCGCGTGGTGTGCTGGTTAACATCACGGCTGGTTTTGACCTGCGTCTGGATGAATTCGAAACTGTGGGTAATACCATCCGTGCATTTGCATCTGATAATGCAACGGTCGTAATTGGTACTTCTTTAGACCCAGAAATGCATGAAGAGCTGCGTGTAACAGTTGTTGCTACCGGTATTGGTATGGATAAACGTCCAGAAATCACATTGGTCAGTAATAAAATGTCTCAGCAAGCTTCAATGGAGCAGCGCTATCAGCAAATGCAAAATAGCATGTCTTCATTAAATGAAGAAAAACCAGCTGCAAAAGCAGTTAATGACCAAAATACGCAGACAAACAAAGAACCGGATTATTTAGATATTCCAGCGTTCTTGCGTAAACAGGCTGATTAATTTTTTAATTTAATTGGTTTTTCCGCTTTTTGTGCTAAAATTTTCTACTGACTATCCCTTATGATAGTCAGTAGGACTTATAACATTGCGAGAAAATACGATGATCAAACAACGGACACTAAAACGTATTATTAAAGCGACTGGTGTTGGTTTACATACCGGCAAAAAAGTTACGCTTACTTTACGTCCAGCACCGGCAAACACCGGGGTCATCTACCGTCGTACTGACCTTAATCCACCGGTTGATTTTCCGGCAGATGCGAAATCAGTTCGCGATACCATGTTATGTACTTGCTTAGTCAATGAAGATAACGTGCGTATTTCTACTGTTGAGCATTTGAATGCTGCATTAGCAGGATTAGGTATCGATAACATTGTTATTGAAGTCAACGCGCCTGAAATCCCTATTATGGATGGCAGTGCTGCACCTTTTGTTTTCTTACTGCTAGATGGCGGTATTGAAGAATTAAATTGTGCGAAGAAATTCTTACGCATTAAAGAAACAGTACGTGTTGAAGATGGTGATAAGTGGGCAGAGATGTCACCTTATAATGGCTTTAGCTTAGATTTCACTATCGACTTCCAACACCCTGCGATTGATACCAGCACTCAGCGTTATGCAATGGATTTCTCTGCGGAATCTTTTGTGAACCAAATCAGTCGTGCGCGTACATTTGGTTTTATGCGTGATATTGAATATCTGCAATCGAAAGGTTTATGCTTAGGCGGTAGTTTTGACTGTGCTATCGTGGTTGATGACTACAAAGTTCTCAATGAAGATGGTTTACGCTTTGAAGATGAATTCGTTCGTCACAAAATGCTTGATGCAATTGGTGACTTATTCATGTGTGGACACAATATTATTGGTGCATTCACTGCATTCAAATCGGGTCACGCACTGAATAACAAGCTTCTACAAGCTGTTCTGGCTAAAGAATCTGCTTGGGATTTGGTTACCTATGAAGATGAAGCTGAACTACCTCTGGCATTCAAAGCGCCTTCGGCTGTATTTGCATAATAGTTTCTATTATGCTGCTATTTCTGAATTGTAATACTCAGGTTTAGCCTTTTCTGTTGGTTGCATTAGTACCCTCTCCGGCTAATGCAGCCAGCCGCTCGAATCTCTCCTTTAATCCTTTTGGGCTTCTTTCAGCCAATTTCAATAATTGTTCTGCCGTCTGTACACTTATCTGTCTTTGATTACGATTTGTCTTAGTTGAAACTGATTGCTTATTCAGTGAGCTATTTTGCTTAGTTTTTCGTATAAGATCGGGATTGATTCTGATGTCGATAGACGATAAAGATGGTAGAATGGAAGTTCTTAATGCGGAAAGAAGATTTAATTTTTCATAATTAAGACGGGTCATCCAACTGGCGTTAGCCACTTCGAGAACCATAATATTATTGCGATAGTTTGCCACACGGCACATAGGCTTTATTTCTGCTGGTAGCAAATTTTTTACAACTTGGTTCAGTTTGAGAATCGCTTTTGCATTCCGCTGAATAGTTTGTAATGTATTGGATGTTTTTGACAACGACTCTTCGAGTACATTAAAAAGCGGTTGCGGATGACTATCTCTCATTGTGAACTCTCATTTTTCGCTATAGCCAAAGGTGTGGGAACATAACTGAGAAGCAATAATACTTCAATATACAGATTATATAAGAGTTTGATGGGTATTTTAAATTTTTGGCGACATTTAGGTAGAAGATACTTTTGGTCCCACCTATTATTAGGTGTTGTGGCTACTGGTGTCGGCTTGCCTACAATTCTAAATGCCTTGTCCCAATCCCAACAAACTCAAATTAACTCTACACCAGTTAATCGCCAAAGCCAGGCTGTAAATGCTTTCGATAACTTGTTTGCCCAACAGAGTTCTCAACGTTCTTCATCTTCATCTTCATCTTCCTATTCAGTTAACTATTGGCAGCAGCATGCTGTTCGTAATGTTATCCGGCAACTGACTTTTGCATTTTCAACCAATGAAGATGAGGATACCGGTAAAAGAGTGCTGCCAAAAGAGCAGCATTTTGCACCACAGTTAATGATTGATACGTTGTATGCCATGCTGGCACAACGTTCACTTCAACGAGATGTGGCAAGCTTACAGAGTAGCCATCATATCTATCCAACCTTTACGGTCTATCAACCTGCAATTTGGGTTGCTCAGGTTCATGGGATTAGAGCCGGTCCTCTCTGCGCTTAAGTCTATTTAACGATTGTATCTCCATACTTTATGATGGGATGTTATTGTTTTTTATCACGAATTTATTCTAATAATTAACTGATTTACCTGAGAAAAAATATGTTAACTAAATTATTAACCAAAGTATTTGGTAGCCGTAATGAGCGTACACTGCGTCGTTTACGCAAAGAAGTAGAAAAAATTAACCGTCTAGAGCCTGAGTTTGAAAAACTATCTGACGAAGAACTAAAAGCAAAAACAACAGAATTTCGTGAGCGTATTAAGCAAGGTGAAAGCATTGAAAATATTATTCCTGAAGCATTTGCTACTGTGCGTGAAGCCAGTAAACGTGTATTCGGAATGCGCCATTTCGACGTCCAATTAATTGGTGGTATGGTGCTTAATGAGCGTTGTATCGCAGAGATGCGTACAGGTGAAGGTAAAACATTAACGGCTACATTACCGGCATATGTGAATGCGTTATCTGGTAAGGGCGTTCACGTTGTTACCGTGAACGATTATTTGGCAAAACGTGATGCTGAAAATAACCGTCCACTATTTGAATTCTTAGGCTTAACAGTTGGTATCAATTTATCCGGTATGGCTGCGCCAGCGAAACGTCAAGCATATGCGGCAGATATTACTTATGGTACTAACAACGAATTTGGTTTCGACTATTTACGTGACAACATGGCATTCAGCCCTGAAGAGCGAGTTCAACGCAAATTGCACTATGCGTTAGTGGATGAGGTGGATTCAATTTTAATTGATGAGGCTCGTACACCACTCATTATTTCTGGTCCTGCGGAAGATAGTTCGGATCTGTATACTCAAGTTGATAAATTAATTCCAAAATTAATTCGTCAAGAGAAGGAAGATTCAGATACTTTCCAAGGTGAAGGTCACTTCTCCGTAGATGAAAAATCTCGTCAAGTTACTATCACTGAGCGTGGTTTAGTCTTGGTTGAAGAGTTACTAGTGAATGCCGGTCTTATGGATGAAGGCGAATCTTTGTATTCACCATCGAATATCATGCTTATGCACCATGTCATGGCAGGTTTACGTGCCCATGCATTATTCACCCGTGATGTTGACTACATTGTTAAAGACAATCAAGTCATTATTGTTGATGAGCATACTGGTCGTACAATGGACGGTCGCCGTTGGTCCGATGGTTTACACCAAGCAGTTGAAGCGAAAGAAGGTGTTGAGATCCACAATGAGAACCAAACTCTTGCCTCAATAACATTCCAGAATTATTTCCGCTTATATGAAAAATTAGCTGGTATGACGGGTACTGCGGATACTGAGGCATTTGAATTTAGCTCTATTTATAAGCTTGATACCATTGTTATCCCAACTAACCGTCCAATGGTGCGTAAAGATTTACCTGATTTAGTCTATATGACAGAAGCAGATAAATTTGAAGCCATTATTGAAGATATCCGTGAAAGAACAGCGAAAGGTCAACCGGTGCTGGTTGGTACTATCTCAATTGAAAAATCTGAGATGATTTCTAATGCGCTGAATAAAGCAAAAATTGCTCATAATGTCTTGAATGCTAAATTCCACTCAATGGAAGCAGATATCATTGCTAATGCGGGGCAATCTGGTGCAGTAACTATCGCAACTAACATGGCTGGTCGTGGTACTGATATTGTATTAGGTGGCAGCTGGCAGTCAGAAGTTGCGGCATTAGAAGAGCCAACTCAAGAACAAATTGATGAAATCAAGGCTAATTGGAAAATTCGTCATGATGAAGTTTTAGCTGCGGGCGGTTTACATATTATTGGTACTGAGCGCCATGAATCTCGCCGTATTGATAACCAGTTACGTGGTCGTGCGGGTCGTCAAGGGGATGCGGGTTCTTCACGTTTCTATTTATCCATGGAAGATGCATTAATGCGTATCTTTGCTTCTGATCGTGTCACTGGCATGATGAAAAAGCTGGGTATGAAACCGGGTGAAGCTATTGAGCATCCTTGGGTAACTAAAGCTATCGCAAACGCACAACGTAAAGTTGAAAGTCGTAACTTTGATATTCGTAAACAGTTACTTGAATATGATGATGTTGCAAGTGACCAACGCCGTGCTATTTATTCTCAGCGTAATGAATTGTTGGATGGCGGTGATATCAAAGAAACAGTTGATAGCATTCGTGAAGATGTATTGTCGACGACAATGGATGCTTATATTCCACCTCAATCACTTGAAGAAATGTGGGATATTGATGGTCTACATAAACGCTTAGTGAGTGATTTCGACCTCGATCTACCAATCAAAGAGTGGTTAGATAAAGAGCCTGAGTTACATGAAGAAACTCTGCGTGAACGTATTATGGAAAAAGCGATTGAAATTTATCAACGTAAAGAGGAAATCGTTGGTGAAGAAGCTATGCGTAACTTTGAAAAAGGGGTTATGTTACAAACTCTGGACACATTGTGGAAAGAGCATTTGGCCTCTATGGACTATTTACGCCAAGGTATCCATTTACGTGGTTATGCACAAAAAGATCCAAAACAAGAGTACAAACGTGAATCTTTCAGTATGTTTGCAAGTATGTTGGAAGCGCTGAAGTATGAAGTGATCAGTACCTTGTCTAAAGTGCAAGTTCGCTTACCTGAAGAAGTTGAAGCATTAGAACAACAGCGCCGTGAAGAAGCAGAACGTCTAGCTAAGAAACAGCATTTAAGTCATGCGACTGAAACTGAATCATTAATGACAGAAGCTGAAGCAAAAATTGCAACTCAAGGGAATAAGATTGGTCGTAATGACCCATGTCCTTGTGGTTCAGGTAAAAAATACAAACAGTGTCATGGACGTTTGAATTAATAGAGATTCATTGATTATTAAATAAAGGCGGGAATTCCCGCCTTTTTAACGAAGAAATTATGGAAAAAAAACATTTACATATTGCAGCGGGAATTATTCGAACTGCTCAGCAACATATTTTTATAACCCAACGTCCTGAAGGTACTCATATGGCAGGCTTTTGGGAGTTTCCTGGTGGGAAGCTAGAACAAGGCGAGCTACCGGAAGATGCTTTGATTCGGGAGTTAGAAGAGGAAGTTGGGATCATAGTAACTGATTGTAGTTTGTTTCATCGAGTTGACCATGAATTTGACGATAGGTTTATTACACTCTATTTCTTTATGGTTTCTGATTGGCGGAATGAACCTTATGGAAGAGAGGGACAAAAATTTCGCTGGATTGATCAGGAAGACTTAATTGCTGATGAATTCCCACCAGCGAATCGAGTTATTGTTGATATGCTGACAAAAGCAGTCTAATTACTCAGGATCAATGTTTAACTTGTGGAAAATAGACACGGAAGACTATTTTCCACGGTTGATAGCCTATTTAACCATTAATGATCAGGTTGCTCACTCCAGTTATCGCTATCGGAAATATCCCCTTGGCTTCCAATTCGTTTCTCTTCAGCGGCCCATTCACCTAAGTCAATTAATTGACAGCGTTTACAACAAAATGGGCGATAAGGGCTATTTTCATTCCAAATCACTACTTTTTGGCAAGTTGGACAATTTACTTCAATCACTTCGCTCATACTTCTATTCCCAAAACTAACAGCAGGCTAGCTGAAAATTAATCACTTCGGGGAGTATACCATTCTCACTATCAATGTGCAGGAAACGTAGTGCAAAACGATTTTTGTGCCCAGAAATTTGTGGATAGAGCAAATCGTCGGGGCTGAGCTTAATACGTAGTAATTCTTTACCTTCCACATTACCTTGGTAAAAACCATTATGAGATTGCCTATCTTCAAAGTGACCATTCTGGCGAATAAGTGAGAGAACAGTCTGTAGTGCTTCATGTAAAGGGTCGATACTTGTTAGCCACATTTTGATTTCATCACTCCGCTCTGTTTGAGGGATATGCAACCATAACTGCAGGGTAGGAAGATCGAAATTACAGCAGCCACCAGGAATGCTAAGACGTTGACGAACCATACTGATAATTTTATCTGTTCTGAGCAAGTGACCGAATCGTGGTGCTAAAGTCAGAATAGATAGCTTATTGGATAAGTCATCGGTTAAGGATGTGAGTAGTTGCTTATCCACATTGGGGGATTCAGCCCAATTCAATAACTTTGTTTTATATTTCTCTAATTCTTTTATTAGGTCAGTACGGACTTCGCCTCTATCTAAAATTTCGATGAGCTCGGAAACTGAGCGAAAAAAGGCAATCCCAGATGCATAGGAAGTAATATTACTCTGCTCATAAATTTGTAATAGCAGGGTTTCAAGGCGTAACCAAGAACGAATTTTTTCATTCATTGGGTATTCATAAGTGACCAAGTTTGTATCTGTTTGTTCGCCCATGTGTATTCCTATTCTTGTCTTTCTGCGAGTGCTAAATATTTTTTATGCAGCTCTATAACTCTATCAGTGATGTTTGTATCATTTGTATGGTTCGAAATAATATCATCAGCATAAGACAATCTTTTTTCTCGACTGACTTGAGCATCTAATATCTTGATAGCTTGCTCTTGACTGATGTTATCTCGCTTTACTGTTCTCTCAATTTGCTCTTCTTTGGTGACATCAACAACTAAAACTCGATTAGCTAAATGAGAGATATTATTTTCGATCAATAAAGGTACAACCCATAAGACATATGGAAATTTAGATTGCTGTAGCTGTTTCTTGGTTTCTTGCTGTATCAATGGATGAAGTAATGCATTCAACCATTTTTTTTCTTTAGGTTGAGAGAAGATGATCTCTCTTAGGCGAGCTCTATTCAGCATACCATCAGAGTTCAAGATATCTTGTCCAAAATGTTGCGTAATGTAGCCTAATGCCGGAGTATTAAGCTCGACAATTTGCCGAGCAATAACATCCGCATCAACAATAGGGACTCCAAGTTTAGAAAACTGGTTGGCAACCGTTGTTTTACCACTACCAATACCACCAGTGAGAGCAACTATATAAGGCATAAATTGATTCATTAACTAATTAGAAATAAAACAGGTTACACCGAAACTTTAAGTTTGTCTGTATACAATTCAATCTGAATTATAGGATTAATATATATATGTGACATCGCGCTATTTTTTATCATCTAAAATTTATAATCTCAATTAAGTAATAACTTAAACACCAGAAATGGCATTTCCTAAGTTAAATATTGGTAAGTACATAGCTAGCATAATTAAGCAGATAAAGCTCGAAATCAGAATAAGTAAGATTGGCTCTATACTTTTTAAACGTTGCTCGGTAATAGATATATATTGCTCCATGTAATAATTAAATAAATATAATGTAAAATGTTCAAGTTTTCCAGATTCTTCTGCAATTGAAATAAGTTGAATAGCTAAGCTAGGGAATAAACTTGTTTTTTTCATCGACTCTGATAATGACTCACCTTTAATGATGGATTGGTAAATAAACTGGCAATCATTATTGTATCTTTTATTGGTGATAGTCTTAATTGAGCATTTTAAACATTCAGAGAGTGGTAGCCCAGAGCTCAATGTGGAGGATACGGTTAAAAAATATAAATTTAAATTATTCAATCTTATTATGCAATTAATATATGGAATTCTACTTATTATAGCTACTATGCATTCTGATAACTTCATTCTGAAATGGGCTGCTAGCAATCCAACGGTGAAAAATATGATAGATAATAATTCTATTTTTGTACTAATAAAATGAGAGATAGAAATTAAAATAAGAGTGATCGATGGTAATTGATGTTGAAAGCTAGTATAAATTTCTGCAAATTGAGGAATGACGAAAATTAGCATAATGACTAAAACTAGGCTTGAGAAAATAAGTAAAGTTATAGGGTAACGTAATGCTTTTTTGATTATCAAAGCTGTTTCTTTTTTGTGTTCAAGCATACCTTTAATGATGAGGAAACTCTCCTCATATTTTCCAGTATTTTCCGCAAGTAATATTAGGCTAATAATTGTGCTATCAAATATCTTTGGATGTTCACTTAAATTTTTAGTCAGCATTTCTCCATTTTCAAGGTTCCTAATAATTTCCCGAATAATATTTTTCCATAAAGGAAGTTGACAATTAGTTTGTAGAAGATGAAAACATTGAAGTAGACTGATTCCTGACGAACTTAATATGCTTAATTGATGAAAGAAATGGATTCTAAAATCTAAATTAACTTTATCTAAGATGAAAATAGATTTTAATTTTATTATAATTGGTGTTTCTCCTTGTTCCAATAGATATAAAAAAGCTTGTTTTTTATTTTTAGCAATGAGCGTGCTATGGGTATAATGATTATTATTATTTATAGATTGATAATTATAAACGAACATTAGTAATTAGCCTCCGTACCTATTACCGAGTAAAGTTCTTGTAAAGTTGTTTCCCCTGAGTCAATAAGTTCTAATCCGGATTGAAATAAAAATTTGAAATTACTTAGAGGTTTATTTGATTTTAGAAATAACTGTTCTAATTGCTGCTGACTAAGATATTCATAAATAGCTGTACGCCCCATAAATCCAGAAAAGCAGCGCTCACATCCTTTTGCTTGCTGTTCATTAACAGAGTGAACGTCATCAATTTGAATTTTTACACTATTTGACTGTTTACAATGAGGACATAATTTTCGTATTAGTCGTTGGGCAATAACCATTTTTAAACAAGCTTGAAGTTGTGTTTTATCAATACCCAGTTGCTCCATTCGAGTAATTGCACTGATAGTGCAATTAGTGTGTAACGTGGATAATACTAGATGACCAGTTTGTGCTGCTCTAGTGGCTATTTGTGCAGTCTCTTCATCTCTGATTTCACCAATCATAATGACATCAGGATCTTGACGTAGAAGTGCTCGTAAAATATAGGCAAAAGTCAGATCATATTTTTCATGAACTTGAGTTTGGTTTATTCCTGAAAGAGGGATCTCTATTGGATCTTCTATCGTTGAAATATTTCTGTAAGACTGATTAAGATATTCTAGGGCGCTGTATAAGGTAACTGTTTTCCCACTTCCGGTAGGACCAGTAACGAGTATTAATCCTTGAGGCCTTTGCAAGTTACTTTTTAGTAATGGTAATAGAGATGAGCACATACCTAAGTTTTCAATAGAATATTTAAGTTGTGTATTAAGTAACCTAAGCACCAACTTTTCTCCGTAGATTGTTGGCATGCTCGATAGCCGGATACTGAAATTTTGTCCTTCAAAAAACCAACTCATTTGGCCATCTTGAGGAACTCTCTTTTCTGCAATATTCATTTTTGCCAGTATTTTTATACGAGCAATTATTTCATTATTAATTTCATGTGGTGGAGATGGTACAACATATAATTTACCATCAACGCGTAAGCGAATTTTAACTGTTAGTTTTGTTGGTTCAATATGAATATCAGATGAGCGCTTACGTACTGCCATTTTTAGCAAGTCCTCTACAAAACCAACCGCTGGAGACGTTGCATTGACAGGCTCATTATTGACTTGATACTCTTTTTCTTCTTCATTAATCTCTATAACTTGGCGATTAAAGTAATGGTCAATTTTTTGTTTTTGCCATATTTCATAGCAGACAGGTACGCTTGCAATAAATCTTAATGTGGAAAGTAAGTTATCACTAGGCTTTTCTAAGGTAGCAATAGAAAGTCTTTTTTCATTGTAATCAATAATAACTATATAATTCTTATCACATAATATTTTTAACTCTTTAAAAATATATTGATTGTCTTTTGCAGAGTTCATATTAATCCCTTAATTAAAAACTGAGTGTTTTTTCACATAATGCTTTTAGATCCGCATCATTATCAGACTTACACTCAGTAGACCATTGAAATTGAGTGTTATTTGTTGAATCTAAAGGAGTTAATGTCCCAGAAAGCTTTGTTAATGTTTTATCCCCTGAAAAATGAATAACACCAGATTTGACGTCAATATTTTTTAAATACTTTCCTTTAATTCCACTAGGAATATTGTTTTTCCCTCCATTACATCCAAGGAAGCTCCCTTGATTAAAACTACATAATTCCACACTATTTTTATAAGATAGGAGCGTTTGTAGCACATCTGTCATTGCTGCTTTTTGCATATAACCTTGATATCCTGGAATTGCGATCGCGCTTAATATTGAAATTATTGCTATCACAATCATTATTTCGATAAGTGAAAATCCTTTTTGATTCATGAATAACGCCTCCTTAGTTAATTGAGGCTCTATAATAATCTACTTATTTAGTAAATTTATTTATTGAAAATTAAGATTACGAGTAGCTTGGTAAGTTTATTTTGTAATTTGTTATCGGTGACATTTTTTTTCGAAGCGGTTCGCAAATTTAGATTAAGAAATTTTTTTGATACTAACTTAGGTATTAAATATTGCTATAAATAAAAGAATGGTGAAGGGATTGGCTAATCAACCATTATGATTATTAGCCAATAAAGTAGGATGGAAATTTAATTTTATAGGGCACTTTTATATTGTTTCCAATCAAAGTAAGGACCTGGGTCAGTTTTACGGCTGGGAGCAATATTACTATGACCTGTAATATTGTGTTTAATTTGTGGGTACTGTGAAATTAACAGCTTAGTTAGTTTAGTTAGTGCTATATATTGATATTCTGTAAAAGCTTCAAAATCAGTACCTTCTAACTCAATGCCGATAGAAAAGTCATTACATTTTTCTCTGCCTTGATAGCTAGATTGACCCGCATGCCACGCACGTTTATTAAAAGGAACATATTGAATAATTTCACCGTTACGGCGAATCAAACAATGGGCTGAAACTTTTAAATGTTGGATCTCTTGAAAGAAGGGGTGTTCATTAGGATCTAAGGTACCCATAAATAGCTGATTAATATATGGGCCACCAAATTGACCTGGTGGAAGACTGATATTGTGAATAACTAAAAGTGATGGATGTTCATCCGTAGGACGCGAATCGCAGTGTGGGGAAGGGATATGAGTCACATTATTTAGCCATCCTTCATGTATTTTCATATCAGTATCCATAGTATGCTCTTTTCTTTTTCTGTAAGTACCCGTAGTTGTTATTGAGAAGAATTAGCATAGATGAAATGTTGCGGGGATATATTTTGGAGCTAGTAATGAGTATACGACGTTATGATGAACAAGAACGACGCAAGATATTGATAGAACGATTAATTGTAGATATTCCTTTTATGGTCACGGTTGCTCTAAAGGAAGATTTGGGGCAATTTGTTGACTATAAAAAAGATATTACAGGGCAATTACTGAATGAAAAAACACAGGCTACTGCAAGGATTATCACGCGAGAAGAAGGGATTTTTTGTGGTCAGAAATGGTTAGAGGAAGTTTTCTACCAATTGGGTAATCAAGTTCAAATTGATTGGAAAGTTCAAGATGGGGATAAGGTTTCACCAAACCAAGTACTATGCGAAATGCAAGGACCATCACAAATCTTATTAACGGGTGAAAGAACCGCATTAAATTTTATACAGACACTCTCCTCGGTATCGACGGTGACCGCAAAATATGTCATGCAACTTGAAGGTACAAGAACTAAATTATTAGATACCCGTAAAACTATTCCAGGATTACGAAGTGCATTGAAATATGCTGTTTTAATGGGGGGAGGATATAACCACCGTTTAGGTTTATCTGATGCTTATCTCATTAAAGAAAATCACATTATTTCTGCGGGATCAGTAAAACAAGCAATTTCTTTTGCTCGAGAATCTCACCCTGAAGTACCCATTGAGGTTGAAGTTGAAAATTTAGATGAGTTACTTCAAGCCATTAAAGCTAATGCCGATATTATTATGCTTGATAATTTCACAACAGATATGATGAAAGATGCAGTGGTTCTTGCTGATGGTAAAGCGGCTCTTGAAGTTTCGGGAAATGTCACATTAACAACTATTAGAGAGTACGCAGAAACTGGAGTTGATTTTATTTCAGTCGGGGCACTAACAAAGCACATTCATGCGATGGACCTCTCTATGCGCTTTGTAGAACTAAAGCATTAGCCGCTTAATTTTAAAAAGTATGGCTCAAGGTAGCAGGGGTAATAAGATTATAAATCACATTTTGATATTCCCTGCTTCTTTAAACTGAGTGATGCAGTAGCTTGGCCCATATTTAGTTATGAATTCAATGATGATGGTTTCTACTAGAGTGTTTATTAACTCAATAGTTATTGTAAAAATGACATGCTGAGAATAAGAACATTTTTTCATCAATGAACTTAACAAGCTAGCAACATTAATTAATGTGCTTTTTGTCTAAATATAAGACAACAATAATGAGTGAATTATTATTCAAATAATTAAGATAAAAAATCAAACCATGGTTGGCTGTAACGCTTCAGTTTTTATTTTTGAAGCATAAAAAATTAAATTGATGTTAAAACTGCGTACAGCTTGGTCAGAGTTTGGTTATTAATTAATGCTTTTTTTTAAAATTTTTCGTTAAAACTTGCAGGATTTTATGATTTAGCGCAAGGTCTTTATGGACAGATAGTGAATACTTTGTTACTTTATTAAGCCATAAATAAATTGGTATTACCAATTAACACTGGGTACTAGATAATCAATAATTACTCACTCATTGAAATGGCAGATTATGACTTACGGTAAAATTCGCCAACCAAAGTTATCTGATGTAATAGAGCAACGACTCGAACATCTTATTTTCGAGGGGACTTTACGCCCTGGCGAAAAGCTGCCCCCTGAACGTGAACTAGCAAAACAATTCGATGTCTCAAGACCGTCAGTGCGTGAAGCAATTCAAACATTAGAAGCTAAAGGGCTCTTATCTCGCCGGCAAGGTGGAGGTACATTTGTTCAAAAACAGATGTGGCAAAGTTTTAGTGACCCATTGGCAGAGTTACTTACTGGTAATCCTGAATCTCAATTAGACCTCCTTGAAACTCGTCATGCACTGGAAGGTATTGCAGCTTATTACGCTGCTTTACGCGGTACAGAAGAGGATATAGAGCGTATTCGTCAAAGCTATGAACTTATTAAAACAGCGCAGCAAAGTGGTGATCTTAATGCTGAGTCAGATGCAGTATTACAGTATCAACTGATTGTAACGGAAGCAGCTCATAATGTAGTACTGCTGCATTTGTTGCGTTGTATGGTACCAATGTTAGAACAAAATATTCGTCAAAATTTTGAATTCTTATATACCCGCAAAGAGATGTATAACGCGGTGAGTGAACATAGGGAACAAATTTTCTCGGCTATCGTTGCTAGAGAGCCAGAAAAAGCGCGTGAGGCATCACACCGCCATCTCGCATTTATTGAAGACCTACTGTTGGATATTGGTCGAGAGCAAACTCGTCGTGAGCGTTCTTTACGCCGATTACAGCAACATCCTGATTTAAATTAGTAATGTAGATCCTGACTGCTGCGTCTACATTACTCTGAATGCTCTTCTGAGAGTTAAAGCGGCAACTACATCAGGGCCTATCTTCCAGCTGTTTTTACAGCAAAATAGCTGGAAGATAGGCTCCATATTAAACATATAAAATAGATAACAGATAAGGAATACACCATGTCAGATATGTTAAAAAATGACGTGGATCCGATTGAAACTCGCGACTGGCTACAGGCGATTGAATCGGTCATCCGTGAAGAAGGTGTTGATCGTGCTCAGTTTATTATCGAACAGGTATTAAGCGAAGCGCGTAAAGGCGGTGTTAGCATTGCCGCTGGTGCATCGAGTAGTTCTGATTATATCAACACTATTTCTGTTGAAGATGAACCCGCATACCCAGGTAACATGGATTTAGAACGCCGTATTCGTTCTGCAATTCGTTGGAACGCAGTAATGACTGTTCTGCGTGCCTCTAAAAAAGATTTGGAACTGGGTGGCCACATGGCATCATTCCAGTCCGCAGCAACGCTATATGAAGTTTGCTTTAACCACTTCTTCCGTGCTCACAACAATAATGACGGTGGAGACTTAGTCTTCTTCCAAGGTCATATCTCTCCGGGGATCTACGCACGTGCATTCTTAGAAGGTCGTTTAACTGAAGAGCAGATGAATAATTTCCGTCAAGAAATTGGTGGTAAAGGCCTGTCTTCTTATCCTCACCCTAAATTAATGCCTGATTTCTGGCAATTCCCAACTGTATCTATGGGGTTAGGTCCTCTAAATGCGATTTATCAAGCGAAATTCTTGAAATATCTGGATAACCGTGGTCTGAAAGATACTTCAGCACAGCGCGTATATGCGTTCTTAGGTGATGGTGAGATGGATGAGCCTGAATCTAAAGGTGCAATTACGATTGCTACTCGCGATAAATTAGATAATTTGGTATTCGTGATTAACTGTAACTTGCAGCGTCTGGATGGTCCAGTAACAGGTAACGGTAAAATTGTTAACGAATTAGAAGGTATCTTCAGCGGTGCTGGCTGGCAAGTTATCAAAGTTATGTGGGGCGACCGTTGGGATGAGCTGCTACGTAAAGATACCAGCGGTAAACTGGTTCAATTGATGAACGAAACACTTGATGGTGATTACCAGACATTTAAGTCACGCGATGGTGCTTATGTTCGTGAACACTTCTTCAACCGCTACCCAGAAACTGCCGCATTAGTTAAAGACATGACTGATGATGAAATTTGGGCACTGAACCGCGGTGGTCACGATCCGAAGAAAGTGTATGCAGCATTCAAGAAAGCACAAGAAACCAAAGGCAAACCAACTGTTATTTTAGCTCAAACCATCAAAGGTTATGGTATGGGTGAAACTGCAGAAGGTAAAAACATTGCTCACCAAGTTAAGAAAATGAACATGGATGGCGTACGTCACTTCCGTGATCAATTCAATGTGCCAGTTGCTGATGATCAAATCGAAAAACTGCCATTTATCACGTTCGAAAAAGATTCTGAAGAATACAAATATCTGCATGAGCGTCGTCAAGCATTGGGTGGATATTTACCAGCTCGTCGCGCTAAATTTGAAGAGAAACTGGATATTCCAGCTCTGTCTGATTTCAGCCAACTGCTTGAAGAACAATCAAAAGAAATTTCAACAACGATCGCATTTGTTCGTGTTCTGAATGTGATGTTGAAAAACAATTCGATCAAAGAGCGTTTAGTACCAATTATTGCCGATGAGGCTCGTACCTTTGGTATGGAAGGCCTATTCCGTCAAATTGGTATCTACAGTCCTAAAGGTCAGCAATATACTCCACAAGATCGTGAACAAGTTGCTTACTATAAAGAAGACTCTAAAGGTCAAATTCTACAGGAAGGTATCAACGAGTTAGGTGCTGGTTCTTCATGGTTAGCAGCTGCGACTTCATACAGTACTAACAACCTGCCAATGATCCCATTCTATATCTACTACTCAATGTTTGGTTTCCAACGTATTGGCGACTTAATGTGGGCAGCAGGTGACCAACAAGCTCGCGGCTTCCTGATTGGTGGTACTTCAGGACGTACAACACTGAACGGTGAAGGCTTACAGCACGAAGATGGTCATAGTCATATTCAATCACTGACAATCCCTAACTGTATCTCTTATGATCCAGCTTATGCCTATGAAGTTGCCGTTATCATGCAACACGGTTTAGAGCGTATGTATGGTGAGAAACAAGAGAACGTGTATTACTACATCACAACTCTGAACGAAAACTACCACATGCACGCAATGCCTGAAGGTGTGGAAGACGGTATCCGTAAAGGTATCTATAAACTGGCTTCTGTAGAAGGCAGCAAAGGTAAAGTTCAGTTGTTAGGTTCTGGTTCAATGATGCGTCATGTTCGTGAAGCTGCAGATATTCTTGCTGCCGAATATGGCATCGGTTCTGACGTATATAGCGTAACTTCATTCACTGAATTGGCTCGTGATGGTCAAGATTGTGAGCGTTGGAATATGCTGCATCCATCAGCAACTCCACGTGTACCGTATGTTGCTCAAGTTATGAATGATGCACCTGCTGTTGCATCTACTGACTATATGAAACTGTTCGCTGAGCAAATTCGTACCTACGTTCCTGCAACGGAGTACCGTGTACTAGGTACTGATGGTTTCGGTCGTTCTGATAGCCGTGAAAATCTGCGTCACCACTTCGAAGTGGATACAACCTATGTCATCGTTGCAGCGTTAGGTGAATTGGCTAAACGTGGTGAGATTGATGTTAAAGTCGTTGAAGAAGCGATTAAAAAATACAACATCAACCCAGATAAAGTTAACCCACGTTTGGCATAAGAGGTAATAATCAATGTCTATTGAAATTCAAGTGCCAGATATCGGTGCTGATGAAGTTGAAGTCACCGAAGTGATGGTTAAAGTTGGTGATAAAGTAGAGGCTGAGCAATCGCTGATCACTGTTGAGGGTGACAAAGCTTCTATGGAAGTCCCATCTCCACAAGCGGGTGTGGTTAAAGAAATTAAAATTGCAGTAGGTGACAAAGTCACTACAGGCAAACTAATCATGATTTTTGATTCTGCAGAGGGCGCATCTGCGCCAGCTGTAGAGGCAGCAGCCCCTGCGGTAGCACCAGCAGCACCAACTGCGGCAGCACTGAAAGAAGTCGCTGTACCTGATATTGGTGGTGATGAAGTTGAAGTTACTGAAATCATGGTTAAAGTTGGTGATGCAATCACGGCTGAACAATCTCTGATTACCGTTGAAGGCGATAAAGCGTCAATGGAAGTACCTGCACCATTTGCTGGTACGGTTAAAGAGATCAAGATTGCGACTGGCGATAAAGTCAAAACTGGCTCGTTGATCATGGTATTTGAAGTTGCTGGCGCAGCACCTGCGGCAGCGGTTTCCGCACCAGCACCTGCAGCGGCACCAACAGTATCTGCAATCAAAGATGTTAATGTACCTGATATCGGTGGCGATGAAGTTGAAGTCACTGAAGTGATGGTAAAAGTTGGCGATACCGTAACGGCTGAACAATCTTTAATCACTGTTGAAGGCGATAAGGCTTCAATGGAGGTACCAGCACCATTCGCAGGTACAGTTAAAGAAATCAAGATTGCGACTGGCGATAAAGTCAAAACTGGCTCATTAATCATGACCTTTGAGGTAGCGGGTGCAGCACCTGCACCTACGGCGCCTCCTGCTTCTGCACCAGTTGCAGCTCCAGCAGCAGCGCAGGTAGCCTCTGCCCCAGCTAAAGCCGCTGATAGCAAAAATGAATTTGTTGAGAACGATGCATATATTCATGCAACACCAGTTATTCGCCGTTTAGCGCGTGAATTTGGCGTTAACTTGGCGAAAGTTAAAGGTACAGGTCGTAAAGGTCGTATCTTACGTGAAGACGTTCAAGCTTACGTTAAAGATGCTATCAAGCGTGCTGAAGCTCCAGCAGCAGCGGGTGGCGGTTTACCGGGTATGTTGCCATGGCCGAAAATTGATTACAGCAAATTTGGTGAAGTTGAAGAAGTTGAACTGGGTCGTATCCAGAAGATTTCTGGCGCTAATCTGAGCCGTAACTGGGTCATGATCCCTCATGTAACGCTGATGGAAGAAGTGGATACTACTGAAGTTGAAGAGTTCCGTAAGCAGCAGAACAAAGAAGCTGAGAAGAAAAAACTGGATGTGAAAATCACTCCACTGGTCTTCGTGATGAAAGCGGTTGCTCGTGCTCTGGAAGAAATGCCACGCTTCAACAGCTCTATTTCAGAAGATGCACAGCGTTTGTTCCTGAAAAAATATATCAACATCGGTATCGCTGTAGATACACCAAATGGCTTAGTGGTTCCTGTTTTCAAAGACGTGAACAAAAAAGGTATTATGGAGTTATCTCGTGAGCTGGGTGAAGTGTCTAAGAAAGCGCGTGCAGGTAAACTGACTGCGGCTGATATGCAAGGCGGTTGCTTCACTATCTCTAGCTTAGGTGGTATCGGAACTACCGGTTTTGCACCAATTGTGAATGCGCCAGAAGTGGCAATTATGGGTCTGTCTCGCTCTTCTATCAAACCAGTTTGGAATGGTAGTGAGTTTGTTCCACGCCTGATCCTGCCAATGTCTCTGTCATTTGACCACCGTGTGATTGATGGCGCTGATGGTGCGCGTTTCATCACGTTAGTTGGACAACTGATGAGCGATATTCGCCGTCTGGTAATGTAACTAATAAGACCGGTCAATTGACCGGTCTGTTTTATTTAGGCTGGGGCGGAGTTTTTCGCTGTTGCAACGAAAGGTTGGGAGTTACATCACGTATTCAGCCTTTTCAGGATGTTAACAATTCTGTAAACTGCTTGCGGTGTGTACTTTACCAGTGGAAAATTCGTTTATTCGGCGGCCCCGCTGGACAAAACAAAAAGAGGTCATGATGAGTACTGAAATTAAAGCCCAAGTCGTTGTGCTTGGTGCAGGCCCTGCAGGGTATTCTGCGGCTTTCCGTTGCGCTGACTTAGGTTTAGAGACTGTTTTGGTAGAGCGTTATTCAACTCTAGGTGGAGTTTGTTTAAACGTAGGTTGTATCCCTTCTAAAGCATTATTACACGTTGCTAAAGTTATCGAAGAAGCTAAAGCATTAGCTGAGCACGGTATCGTGTTTGGTGAGCCAAAAACGGATATCTCCAAAGTTCGCCTGTGGAAAGAAAAAGTTATCACCCAACTGACAGGTGGTTTAGCTGGTATGGCTAAAGGCCGTAAAGTTAATGTTGTTAACGGTCTAGGTAAATTCACTGGCGCTAACACTCTGGTTGTTGAAGGTGAAAACGGCAGCACCACTATCAATTTTGATAATGCGATCATTGCAGCGGGTTCACGTCCAATTGAATTACCATTTATTCCTCATGAAGATCCACGTGTTTGGGATTCAACTGATGCATTAGAACTGAAAGAAGTTCCTGAGCGTCTGCTGGTTATGGGTGGCGGTATCATCGGACTAGAGATGGGTACTGTTTACCATGCACTAGGTTCTCAAATTGATGTGGTTGAAATGTTTGACCAAGTTATCCCTGCGGCGGATAAAGATGTGGTTAAAGTATTCACAAAACAAATCAGCAAAAAATTCAACTTACTGTTAGAAACTAAAGTTACCGCTGTTGAAGCAAAAGAAGACGGTATCTATGTTTCTATGGAAGGTAAAAAAGCGCCAGCAGAGCCACAACGTTACGACGCTGTGTTAGTTGCAATTGGTCGCGTACCTAACGGTAAGAACTTAGACGCAGGTAAAGCAGGCGTTGAAGTTGATGATCGTGGTTTCATCCATGTTGATAAACAAATGCGTACTAACGTACCGCACATCTTTGCTATCGGTGACATCGTTGGTCAACCAATGCTGGCTCACAAAGGTGTTCACGAAGGCCACGTTGCAGCAGAAGTTATCTCTGGTCTAAAACACTACTTCGATCCAAAAGTGATTCCATCAATCGCTTATACTGAACCAGAAGTTGCATGGGTTGGTTTAACTGAGAAAGAAGCGAAAGAGAAAAACATCAGCTACGAAACAGCAACATTCCCATGGGCTGCATCAGGTCGTGCAATTGCATCTGACTGCTCTGAAGGTATGACTAAGCTGATTTTCGATAAGCAATCTAACCGTATTATCGGTGGTGCAGTTGTTGGTGTTAACGGTGGCGAATTACTTGGCGAAATCGGCCTAGCGATCGAAATGGGTTGTGATGCTGAAGATTTAGCATTAACTATTCATGCTCACCCAACACTGTATGAATCAATTGGTATGGCAGCAGAGATCTACGAAGGTAGCAT
This sequence comes from Providencia sp. PROV210, assembly GCF_028479445.1. Classification (NCBI taxonomy): domain Bacteria; kingdom Pseudomonadati; phylum Pseudomonadota; class Gammaproteobacteria; order Enterobacterales; family Morganellaceae; genus Providencia; species Providencia sp. PROV210. The sequence goes on along the minus strand of NZ_JAMPNQ010000016.1, from coordinate 35,262 downwards.
CACTGACTTACCAAACGCGAAAGCGAAAAAGAAAAAGTAATTTTCTTTTTTAGCGAAAAGTAAGCGAATCGAAGACCAAAGCAGAAATGTTTTGGTCTTTTTTATTTTAATGAATAAACAGTATTAACTTATTTTCTTAATTATATAAATATTATAATTGCTATAATTTTAGTATTTACACTTAGTTGACTATAAGAAATTTTAAATTTAACTTCTTTGCTGTTTTTTAAATAACAACAAGGATGTTAATTATGCTCTATATAGATACAATGACTGTTTATGCTAATCCAGCCCCTTTTAATTTTACTGATATAACGAATGATGATTTTTTTAATGGTGATTATGCTTTTAATAATAATAGTATAAATGATCAATATGACCATTTGAAGACTATCACAAGGCTTATAGAAAATGATAATTATAGGCCGGAGATATCTAGAGATAGAGATGTAAATCGAGAAAATATAGTATCAGAAGATACAGTAAATACACCATTGCCATCACCACAAGAACTATCTCTTCAGAAAAAATTAATATTAAATCATCAGGAGATTTCAAATAAAATAAGCGAGCTAAAAGAAGAAAAAAGTAATTTAGAGAAAAGCTATGAATGGAAATTTATGACTGACCCGGAGAGATACCCATGTAATTATCAATGGGTTTTTAAAGCGTCAGATCTTAATATCACTACAAATGTTAGATTTAGTTCAATACAAGATAGAGATCGCTTACTTTCAGATAATTTTGATGATAGACCTATAGATATACCAAAATTAAATTTTTTTGATCCTAAACCTTTTTATAATGCCATTGAGAGAAATGCAGAATTATCAGCAAGAAATTATCTGCTAGCAACTCAGGAAAGACATACTAGACTAACAAAAGAAATTCAGTCTAATGAAAGTGAATTAAGAAACATTAAAATTAGCTTTACTGAAAGCAGTCTATTAACAATTCCAACACCGGTAATCCCTGTACACAATGGAAGCTCCGTATCTGATGAAAAAATAAGAATAGATGCCAATTTTGCTCAAGCAATTGAAAATAAGCTTAATGCGGCTGGCGATAAACTAGCAGAAACATTTGAATGTACCTTTGGATTTGCTTGTGCATCGGATTTGGATAAGGGAGCTAAAAATCCCAATCTTGGAAAAGATCTTTCAAATTCAGATAAAGTTGAATTAGGTGGCACTGGTTCAGGCACACCGGATGGCTGGGGGCCTGAGGATGAAGCTCATTCAAGAGTTCAAAATTATGCCCACGAAAAAATAAATTTAAATCGTAATGTAATGCCTATAGAAGAAGGAATTGGTATATTAAGAGATGCAGCTAGAGGTAATAAAGGAAATTTTAACTTAGGACAGGCAACATCTGAAAATGCCAACATTCTTGGAGAAGCATGGGTAGGTAATGGATTCAGAGTTTCTAGGGATGGTACTTCTTGGGTTAGCTCAGATGGACTTAGAATTTATCGCCCACCTTCATTTAAGCCTAATAGTCAGTATTCAACTACGGGTATTCAAGCAAATTTTGAGCAAAAATTAACACCAACGGGTAGGCCTATTAGTAATGGACACTTGGATATCATAAAATGAACATAAAACTGAAATCACTTAGATCTCTTGAATTAGAAGATAGCCTAGTTTGTTATTGGCCAGACAATCCTAAAAACTTTGGTAGTTGGGTTCGTACGATGATTGGGCCCGAAAATCATGAAGGTGCTGAATCATTTGATTGGTTTATATGCACTCCAAATTGGCTTCAACAAGAGTTAATCAAGAATAATGTATTATTTGGAAAAGGGATGATTATCGTTGCAGAATATGACTATGATCAAATATTAACTCAGCTAGAACAAAAAATTAGGTTATGTGATGATTCTGATTGGTCAAAAGCATCACTAAAATTAAGTCGCTTTAGCTTTTGGGAATATGAGGATTATCAAGGATAGAATACTTCAGATATTAGAATGTGAGAGATATATTCTAACTTTATTATAGAGTTCTATATTCTTAATAGATGATTTTTCATGAATATAAACCTCAATGTACTTGAAGAGATAATCAATACAATCTTCGATGAAATGAAAAAGCATGGAATAGAGAGCATTAAGCTGGATTCTGATTTTTATTGGAATGTACCATCTGAATCTCTTTATAACATTTATAATGATCCACAGCAGCTAGATATAGGGCAGCTAGAAGATGACTATAAGATGCTATGCGAGGCTAAAGAAAAAGATATTTTAGTCCGCTACAATTTAAAAAATATCTCAGCGATTCTTCGCTACTTAGCTGAAAATGAACCTAACTAATTAACATTAGTTATGACTCAGAGCCTAGATCTTCGTAGGCTCTTTTTTATTACTTCCCTTCAATAATCTGGTTGAACTAAAAAGACCAATTAACCCCATAAAATCCTTTAAGAAAATTTAAACCAATCGCAATGATTTGCCTTATCAATTAGTAAGATAAATAAAAATGAGTTATTAAATATAATTTGTGATAAGAGATGGAAAAAAACACTAATTAGGGTGCTTTAAGTCGTAAAATGGATTATAAAAAGTAGGGTTTTATGAGTTTTTTATGATGGATTATGATATTTCAAGCTTAAAAATCACCCGAAATTGATGTTAACGGGTAAAGTTAGTAGATGAATGTTGCTTTATTGTGAATGAATTAACATTACGTTTAAATTCTGCTATGCTGATCGCCCGAAGCTGGACATAATTTTATCGCCATTGAGATTATGTGAGCAAATTCCTCTGACCTGGCACCGGATGATAATTTTGTCAGAATGGTGCAGACAGCCGGGTATATAAATAACAAAGAAGCGAGGAGAACGTCGTGCTAGAAGAATACCGTAAGCACGTAGCCGAGCGTGCCGCTCAAGGGATTGTCCCTAAGCCATTAGATGCGTCACAGGTAGCTGCACTGGTAGAGTTACTGAAAAACCCACCCAAAGGTGAAGAAGATTTCTTGTTAGACCTGCTCACCAACCGAGTTCCCCCAGGTGTTGATGAAGCCGCGTACGTTAAAGCTGGATTTTTAGCCGCAATTGCAAAAGGCGAAACATCCTCCCCTCTTATCTCCCCTGAAAAAGCAATCGAACTGCTAGGCACCATGCAGGGTGGATACAATATTCACGCACTGATCGATGCACTGGATGACGCTAAATTAGCGCCTATCGCAGCAAAAGCACTTTCCCACACTTTATTGATGTTCGATAACTTCTATGATGTAGAAGAAAAAGCTAAAGCTGGAAATACCTATGCGAAGCAGGTTATCGAATCATGGGCTAATGCAGAGTGGTTTAAAGAACGTCCAGCATTAGCTGAAAAAATGACAGTAACCGTCTTTAAAGTGACGGGTGAAACCAACACCGATGACTTGTCACCAGCTCCAGATGCGTGGTCTCGTCCAGATATTCCTCTGCATGCTTTAGCGATGCTGAAAAACGCGCGTGAGGGTATCGTCCCTGATGAGGCTGGCAATGTAGGTCCGATTAAGCAAATTGAAGAGCTGGCTAAAAAAGGTTTCCCACTAGCCTATGTTGGTGATGTTGTCGGTACTGGCTCTTCACGTAAATCAGCAACTAACTCCGTACTGTGGTTTATGGGCGACGATATTCCATTCGTGCCAAATAAACGCGGTGGCGGTGTGGTGCTTGGTGGAAAAATTGCACCAATCTTCTTTAACACTATGGAAGATGCGGGAGCATTACCAATTGAAGTTGATGTTTCTAAGTTGAATATGGGTGATGTCATTGATATCTATCCGTATAAAGGCGAAGTTCGTAACCACGAAACTAACGAATTACTAGAATCATTTGAGTTAAAAACTGACGTATTAATTGATGAAGTCCGTGCTGGTGGTCGTATCCCTCTGATTATCGGTCGTGGGTTAACAACCAAAGCGCGTGAATCATTAGGTTTGGGCGCAACAGATATTTTCCGTCAAGCTAAACCGGTTGCACAAAGCAATCGTGGCTACTCATTAGCACAAAAAATGGTAGGTCGTGCTTGTGGTCGTCAGGGAATTCGTCCTGGTGAATATTGCGAGCCAAAAATGACTTCAGTCGGTTCTCAAGATACAACCGGTCCAATGACGCGTGATGAATTGAAGGACTTAGCATGCTTAGGGTTCTCTGCGGATCTTGTCATGCAGTCATTCTGTCACACTGCCGCGTATCCAAAACCTGTTGATGTGACCACGCACCATACTTTACCTGATTTCATTATGAATCGTGGTGGGGTTTCTCTGCGTCCCGGTGACGGTATTATTCACTCATGGTTAAACCGTATGTTGTTGCCAGATACGGTCGGTACTGGTGGAGACTCTCATACTCGTTTCCCTATTGGTATATCTTTCCCTGCGGGTTCTGGCCTAGTAGCCTTTGCTGCCGCAACAGGGGTGATGCCACTGGATATGCCTGAATCTGTATTGGTTCGCTTTAAAGGTCAAATGCAACCGGGTATCACATTACGTGACCTCGTTCATGCGATCCCTCTGTATGCCATCAAAGATGGTTTGCTGACGGTTGAGAAAAAAGGTAAGAAAAACATTTTCTCTGGTCGTATTCTGGAAATTGAAGGTTTACCTGAGCTGAAAGTTGAACAAGCTTTTGAACTTGCGGATGCTTCAGCGGAGCGCTCTGCGGCTGGTTGTACGATCAAGCTGGATAAAGACCCAATCATTGAATATCTACAATCTAACATCGTTCTGTTGAAATGGATGATCGCGGAAGGTTACGGTGACCGTCGTACGCTGGAACGTCGTATTAAAGGCATGGAAAATTGGTTAGCGAATCCGGAACTACTGGAAGGTGACGCTGATGCAGAATATGCCGCTGTGATTGAAATCGACCTGAGTGAGATCAAAGAGCCAATTCTGTGTGCACCTAATGACCCTGATGATGCTCGCTTACTGTCTGATGTTCAAAATGAAAAAATCGATGAAGTCTTTATCGGTTCTTGCATGACTAACATTGGTCACTTCCGTGCTGCAGGTAAATTATTAGATACGCATAAAGGTCAATTACCGACGCGGTTATGGGTTGCGCCACCAACGAAGATGGATGCAGCACAGTTAACTGAAGAAGGTTATTACAGTGTATTTGGTAAGAGTGGAGCACGCATTGAAGTTCCAGGTTGCTCTTTGTGTATGGGGAACCAAGCACGAGTAGCCGACGGTGCGACAGTAGTTTCTACTTCAACCCGTAACTTCCCTAACCGTTTAGGAACAGGCGCTAACGTATATCTGGCCTCAGCGGAGTTGGCAGCGGTTGCATCTCTGTTAGGTCGTTTACCAACACCTGCAGAATACCAACAGTTTATGAATAAAGTCGATGAAACGGCAGAAGATACCTACCGTTATCTGAATTTTGACCGACTGGATCAATACACTGAGAAAGCCGATGGTGTGATTTTTCAGACCACAGTTTAATTAGTCAGTAAAACTACTCAAAGGCTCCCCTTGTGGAGCCTTTTGCTTTTTTAAGGCAATAAAACCACTCTCCTATATTCCTTATCTCGCGTTATACTGAAATAAAGACGCAAAGTGTGAGGTATTGCATATGGACTATCAATTTTTGAAAGACATTACAGGAAGTATTACAGCCAAATTTTCAATGGATCATGAAGCTATTGGCTATTGGTTAAATGAGGAAATTAAAAATGACCTCAGTTTATTGGATACCATCGCAGAAAATTATGAATTGATAAAAGGCACGGAAAATCAGTGGGAATTTATTGGGCACGAGTACACTTTGATTTTAGACGACGAAGAAGTGATGATCCGTGCTAACCAACTGGTTTTTGAAACCGAGGGACTTGAAGAGGGTATGAGCTACTATGACAATGAAAGCATTGCATTTTGTGGCGTTGATGACTTCTTCGGAATGTTAGATGACTATCGAGAATTTGTTGTTGAAAATCGGTGAAATTACATTTCAGTATCAATTTATTTTATATTTTTACATTTTATAGCTATTATTTTGAATGTATTGCTCAATGAGTTAATAAGAGTTCTTTGGATGAAGAATCTAATTGAAAGAGCCTGATTAGGCTAAATTTTAAATTAAAAAGGATAAGTATATGAATACTGATGATGTTACAGGTGCCTTGAATGATGCCACAAGTTGGTTTGTTGCTAATCAAGATCTGTTAATCCAGTATATCGTCAATATCGTTTCTGCAGTCGTGATTCTGATTGTAGGTATGATGATAGCGAAGTGGGTTAGTCGCGGATTAAATCGTGTAATGACCTTAAGAGGAATTGACGCAACAGTTAGCGAATTCTTGTCTGCTATTGCACGTTACACGATTATTGCTTTCACCTTGATTGCTGTTCTGGGCAAAATTGGCGTACAAACAGCGTCTGTCATTGCCGTCATGGGTGCTGCCGGTTTAGCCGTTGGTTTAGCATTACAAAACTCATTAGGTAACTTTGCAGCTGGCGTTCTACTCGTAGTCTTTAGACCGCTAAAAGCGGGTGAGTTTGTTAAAATTGGTGCGATTGACGGTACAGTACAAAGTGTACAAATTTTCTCAACAACACTAAAAACGGCGGATGACCGTATTGTCGTTATCCCAAACGGTAAAATTATTGGTGACAGTATCATCAACGTCACTCGTGAACCGAATCGCCGTCAAGATATCATTGTTGGTGTAGCTTATGATTCTGATATTGATACAGTTAAAAAAATATTAGGTGACATTGTTGCAGCAGACAAACGAATTATGCACGATTTAGGTGTGACCATTCGTTTAAATGAAATGGCGCCATCTTCATTAAACTACCTTGTTCGTTTTTGGACTGTTAACGGTGATACTTGGCCTGTTTATTGGGATTTAATGGAAAACTTTAAACGTGCGTTAGACAAGCATAATATTGGTATTCCATTCCCTCAAATGGATGTACATTTACATCAAGCCAATACGACCGTAAAAAGTATTTCAGCTGAATAAACTATCATGGTTTAAATAGAAAATGGCGCTAATTTAAATAGCGCCATTTTTTTATCTGTATTTATCCCCGTTCAGACAGTCATTCTTATCAGTATTGCTTATGGTCTATTAGATTTAATCATTTTCGCTAATAATTTTTTATCGATATTATTCCTTAAAATTAAATGAATAATTATTTTGGAAAATTGCATGTTTACGATTTATATTCAGGGGGCTCTGTTAGGGGCTGCAATGATATTGCCATTAGGTCCACAAAATGCATTTGTGTTGCAGCAAGGTAGCCGTAAGCAATTTCATCTAATGAGTGCATTATTATGCGCATTAAGTGACACGATTTTAATCATCGCAGGTGTCTTTGGGGGAAGTGCATTATTAAGTCAGTCTGAATTATTAATGACATTGATTACTTGGGCTGGAGTTGTATTTTTAGTTTGGTACGGTTACGGCGCATTTCGTACCGCAATAACTCCCGATGATTCCGTGTTACAGCTAGAGGGTAGAGTGATCACTCGATGGAAAGTGATTGCGACGTTATTTGCTGTAACCTGGCTAAATCCCCATGTCTACTTAGATACGTTTGTTGTATTGGGTAGTGTTGGTGGTCAGCTTGAAAGCCAATTACGTCCATGGTTTACAGCTGGAGCGTTGACGGCATCATTTATTTGGTTTTTCCTATTGGCAATGTTAGCAGCTTGGTTTTCTCCTATACTGAATAAGCCTCGTTCCCAGCGGATTATTAATCTCTTCGTTGGATGCGTAATGTGGTTTATTGCATTCCAATTAGCAAAACATGGGTTGGGATATTAATTAGCACTATTCTGAGTCGAAGTTTAAGTTGAGTGTGATAATGTAAAAACTATTCAAAGGAAGTTTATGATGAACTTTCTTTATATTGTAGAGAAAAATACCATTGGGAGGTTCTGTGAAATTAAAATCTATCGTTGTTGCTGCCCTATTAGCGGGTCTTGCGGTTCCTACCTTGTCTCTGGCGAATGCGGTACCTGAAGGACCACATATCTCGACATCCGGCAATGCAGCAATTAAAGTGGCTCCAGATATGGCGACATTAAATATTAATGTTGAAGTCACAAATAAAGATGCGGCGGCAGCTAAGGCTGAAGCAGACAAACGAGTCGCACAATACTATGAATTTTTAAAGAAAAATGGTATTGAAAAGCAGGATATTAATGCAGCAAATGTGCGTATTCAACCTCGTTATGATTACGGTAAAATGTCAAAACCAACATTGACTGGTTATACTGCAGTGCGTTCTGTTGAGGTCAAGGTTACTAAGCTGGAGCAACTTAATACATTATTGGATGGGGCATTATCTGCGGGATTAAATGAGATTAATTCTGTGCAGTTTGGGGTTAATAATCCACAAAAATATCGTGATGAAGTTCGAAGCCAAGCGATGAATAATGCTAAGCAGCAAGCTGAAGCGTTAGCTAAAGGCTTTAATACTCAATTAGGCCCAATTTATAGTATCAATTATAATGCGCCATCAGCGGTACCTTATCCTATGGCTTTAAGAAGTTCTGCAGGAAGTATGAAAGCGGCTGCTCAAGATCTCAATGTTGATGAGACCTATGAGCAACAAAGCATTGATTTTAACGATCAAGTTGACGTGGTATTTGAAATTAAGCGTTAATCTTCCGCGAGAATTTCATTATCTTGCTTTAACATCTGGCGCCCAGTTTTGAGTAGGGCGTCAGTGACTTTTTTCATTGTCCGACTTTCTGGTGCAAAACGATGCCAGTACAGCATACGTCGCTGGCATAGCCCTGGCGTTAAATCTACTAATTCACCATGTTCTAATTCATTTGCAATTTGCAGGTGCGGGATCATACAGCACGTTGAGCCTTGCTTTGCTAATTGAACAAAAGCTTCCGATGAGTTAACGATATGGCAAGGGACACTTCCCGGTGATAGCCCAAAATTTTGTTGGAGAAACGCTTGGTGCATATCATCTAAATGGTCAAATGCAACTGCTGGAGCTTTGAGTAATGATGAGCGAGTAACGCCATCAGGAAAATATTTAGCAGCGAAGTCAGGGGAGGCGACGAAAATATAATCTAACGCCCCCAGCTTATCAACAAGGCAGCCGGGTAAAGCTTGGGGTTGAATACTGATAGCGCCAACCACTTCTCCGCGTCTTAAGCGTTCTTGGGTTCGAGTTTCATCTTCCACTTGGATATTCAAGCGAATAGGGGTGCTCCCTAATACAGGATTCAATGCAGGTAAAAACCATGTCGCTAAACTATCGGCGTTGACCGCTAAGGAAAGAAGCAGTGGTGTCGAGCCACCATTTTCATCACCAAGCCATTGTTCTTCGAGTAATTCAACTTGATGAAGCAAGGCGAGCAGTTTTTGCCCCTGTTCGGTTGGGTGTGGAGGAACAGTGCGCACAAGTAATGGTTGCCCAAAAAGATTCTCTAATTGCTTGATTCTTTGAGAAACTGCAGATTGGGTAATACATAATTTTTGTGCTGCTCGTTCAAACCCGCGTTCACGAATGACGGCATCCAGTGCTTGCAAGGCGCGATAATCAGGGCGCTTCATCAAAAACTCTCCTTCTTGTTATTCTGTCGGTCACTATGCCATATTTTTGCGGATAACACTGCAAATATTCCTATAGGTTACTTTTTCATAAGAAGTAGAGCACAAACCCCGATAACAATACTGCAACTTGCCAGATGTCCGGTATATACTATTCACCATCCCCATTTAATGACGACTCAATATATCAGCATAAGGCATTAGCATGACTCAGGATGAATTAAAGAAAGCAGTTGGTTGGGCAGCACTCGAATATGTTAAACCTGGCACCATTGTCGGTGTCGGCACGGGCTCAACAGCCTCCCACTTTATTGATGCACTAGCCACAATGAAAGGGCAAATAGAAGGAGCTGTTTCTAGCTCTGAAGCTTCAACTCAAAAACTCAAATCTTTGGGTATTCCTGTTTTTGATTGCAATAACGTTGATTCTTTAGATGTTTATGTTGATGGTGCAGATGAAGTTGATAACAACATGAATATGATCAAAGGCGGTGGTGCAGCATTAACACGCGAAAAAATTGTTTCTGCAATTGCCAAAACGTTTATCTGTATTGTTGATCAATCTAAGCTAGTGGATGTTTTAGGTAAATTTCCTTTACCCGTTGAAGTCATTCCTATGGCGCGTAGTTATGTTGCTCGTGAATTGGTTAAACTGGGTGGTCAACCTGTTTACCGTGAGAATGTAATTACTGATAATGGTAATGTGATTTTAGATGTTCATAATTTAAAAATTCTAGACCCTGTTGCGTTAGAAAACAAAATTAATGGCATTGCTGGAGTGGTGACGGTTGGTCTGTTTGCAAATCGCGGAGCGGATGTTGTCTTAATGGGCACGGCCGAAGGCGTAAAAACCATTAAGTTATAATTTTCATCTCACTTAAGGATAAGCCAGTCAGCGATAGAGCGGCTGGCTTATTTTTTATATAGATGTGGATGTTACTAGCGATATTTATAAATATTCACGATTTTTAAATTATTTTATTTTTTTTATTTGTTATTATTTTGGTGATATATCTCACACAAATGTCCATTGCATGGGCAAAATCCTTATTTTGTGTTACCGCGTCAGATTTTCCACCACATAACTTCTTTTTCTTTACACTTTTTAGCATGACTAAAGCAATCGATTGTATTGCTACTGTGCTGGATTTTGCTATGTTGGTATTCTCACTTTATTTCAAGCTGCATGTGAGGAGTCCCGTAAGGTGCCTCTACTTAATCATTTACGTGCATCTTGAATTATTTTGAGTTAATACTGAAATTAATCTGTCATAAATTTAAGTGCGATAGGGTAAGGTAAATGGTCAAGGTATCTTTGCAGAAAGACAAAATAAAATTTTTACTGCTTGAAGGTGTTCACCAAAGTGCTGTGGATAACCTAAAAGCGGCGGGTTACACCAATATCGAATATCACAAAAGCGCGTTATCAGACGAAGAATTAAAAGAAGCAATTAAAGACGCTCGTTTTGTTGGTATCCGTTCTCGTACTCATTTGACGGAAGAGATTTTTGCTTGCGCTGAAAAACTGGTTGCAGTGGGTTGCTTCTGTATCGGAACCAACCAAGTTGACCTAGAGGCTGCGGCAAAACGCGGTATTCCTGTTTTTAATGCGCCATTCTCCAATACCCGTTCCGTGGCGGAAATGGTGCTCGGTCAATTATTACTGTTGTTACGCAGAATTCCTGAAGCGAATATGCAGGCTCACCGTGGTATCTGGGAAAAACAAGCCAAAGGTTGTTTTGAAGCTCGTGGTAAACGTTTAGGAATAGTTGGTTACGGGCATATCGGTACTCAGTTAGGTATTTTAGCTGAAGGTATCGGGATGGATGTTTACTTCTATGATATTGAAAACAAATTACCACTAGGTAATGCGACTCAGGTTCGTTCTTTACCTGAATTGCTGAAAATGAGTGATGTGGTTAGTTTGCATGTACCTGAAACGTTCAGTACCAAGAACATGATCGCTAAAGAGCAATTTGATCAAATCAAGCAAGGGGCAATATTCATTAATGCTTCTCGTGGTACGGTTGTAGATATTTCTGCATTGAGTGCAGCATTAGAAAGTAAGAAACTTTCTGGTGCGGCTGTAGATGTATTCCCAACGGAGCCTGCGGCTAATAATGATCCAAATGACCCATTTATTTCTGAACTGATTAAATTCGATAACGTCATTCTGACGCCGCATATTGGTGGCTCAACTGAAGAAGCGCAAGAGAATATTGGTTTAGAAGTTGCAAGCAAACTAGCGAAGTATTCAGATAACGGCTCAACATTATCTGCGGTTAACTTCCCAGAGGTTTCTCTGCCAGTACATACGGATGATAATAACCGTTTACTGCATATTCATGAAAACCGTCCAGGAATGATGAATAGCATCAACCAAGTGTTTACTGATAACAATATTAACGTCGTTGGACAATATCTGCGTACGTCAGGTAATGTCGGTTATGTTGTGATTGATGTTATGACTCAATCTCCAGGGCAAGCGGATGAAGTCTTGCTGAAATTAAAATCTCTACCAGGCACAATTCGTGCGCGTTTACTGTTTTAATCTAATTTAATTAATTCAGTCTATATGGTGCTGGTCATGTTAAGGTTTAGCCTTAAATCGACCAGTGCCATATTTTTTTTGGGGTAATAATTTCCGGTAATGGAATATCCCAATGAGCGGTTGGTAGATTATCAACTTGCTGGCAATCGTGAGCGAGTCCTATAGGGAAAAATCCCGTTTTCTGCCAGTTGGCTAGCGTCCTATCATAAAACCCGCCCCCCATTCCTAAACGCTGACCTTGGGTATCAAAAGCCACTAGCGGCACCATCATAATATCTAATTTTTCAATGGGGAGAACATCCAGCACATTTAGCGGTGGCTCTTCAATATTGAACTTATTTTTAACTAACACTGTTTCTGGGGTGTAGCGTAAAAACAATAAATGGTGAGGACTGAAAGGGTGAATGACAGGAAGATAAACTTGTTTTCCATTTTGCCATAGCGTGTGAATTAATGGGCGAGTATCAATTTCCCCATCAAATGAAAGGAACAGAGCGATAGTGTTGGCTTGAGAAATTTTAGGATGGTTCAAGATATGTTGGATAATTTTCTGTGCTGCATCACTTTGTATTTCGGCGCTAAGTTTACGCCTAGCTTCACGAATTGATTTACGAATTTGTTGGCGCTGAGATTGGAGAGTATCAGTCATAATCAGTCCCTTTGATGAAAGGCAAAAAGTCTGAAAATCAGTATATCGTAACTGACGATAATGAATAGGTTGGCAGGTGTTTTATTCGATAACACAGAGAAATACAAAGAATAAAAAAGGGAGGTCTCCAAGATGCCGTTGTAGGCTGTAACCCTTGAACCCTTGGTTCAAGGTGAACGCGATTTCGCAACCTTTAGGCTTCCTGACGAATCAGGCATGCTCACCAGCGCAATAACCACATTCTGTTTGGTATGAAATATCGGCTCAGGGGACTGACCCACTGACGAGCATCTCAGAGAAATTTGTTTTGAGTACTTGCGTTACCCAGTGATTTCATTCTACAAAATTAGATTAGAAATGCAACCTAATTTTTTGTTTTCTTTTTTCACTAGTGATTGATTAATAAGCGTATTTACTCTAGGGGCAATACTCGCCTCTCAGTGATCTTCACCTGATCATGCAACGCTTGCTCAATTGTCTGTTGCAAGACTTTTATCTTCTCTTCCATATTATAAGCATAATCGCGAGTTTTTGTCTTTTCTTGTGCTAATTCGTGACAGACATTCAATGCCACAATAAAAATCAGCTGCTCAGTATTCGTTACACCGCTTCTATCTTTCAGATTTTGTAAACGATTTTCTAACTCTTTAGCTGACTCTAGCAGTGCTTCTTTTTGCTCAATTGGGCAATTTACTCGCATAGAGCGCCCAAAAATCTGAATATCAACGGGTTGTGCTGACATGATTCCTCCATACTAAATCAATTTCGCCAATAAAATACGGGCAATTTGGCGTAAATGTTGTTAATTTGCGCATAGCTTATACTGAGATAGGCAGTGGCGTTATATTATTAGTGTAGAATAAAAATAAACTAATAATAACTCAGACAAAAAAAGCAGGCTGGTCTAGCGGCTATCCTTGGTGGTAGCATATCACGAATCACAAGCTAACATGACGAATTCAGATGTCTATACAAAAATCTTTACCAAATTATGACTCGTTGGACAAACTACTCCAACAGCACTCAATCGCACTCACTGCCGCAGAAATCCACGGTCTAATTACGGGATTAATTTGTGGTGGAAGCCGTGAAAATGGCTGGCAAACGCTAGTTCATGACCTGGCTAATGATGGTTTAGCGTTTCCTCAAACTGTAGCTCAGCCACTACGAGAGCTGTTTGATTCTACATTTGAAGCACTTGATGACAGTGAATTTGCTTTTAATATGCTATTCCCTCATGAAGACGCTTCCGTGTTTGATCATGCAGACGCTCTTGCAGGTTGGGTTAATCACTTTCTGTTAGGTATTGGAGTGTCTCACTCAAAACTCATGGAGCAAAAAGAAATTGCGGAGGTTATCACTGATTTACGCAATATTGGCATGCTGGGTTATGATGAAGAAGAAGACCAAGAAGAGCTAGAGCAAGCATTAGAAGAGGTTGTTGAATACGTTAGAGTTGCAGTTCAGCTCTGTTACATTGCTCTGGTCGAGCCAAATAAAGTGCCAACAGTAGTTGAGAACAAGAAACCTATTCTCCACTAATCCATAAATATCGCATCATTGTTTTTGACCGTAGCGTTCTCTTATTTAATAGAGAGCAATATGGTCAAGGCTTTGATTCATCCAATTTGACGCGATTGCTATTTGATTATTTTGTTTAACATCAAGTTGGCAACCAATCTAATCACTCAGATAATAAGGCAATAACGGTATGAATAAGCAGGAATTTATTTCTCGTCGTAATGCATTATTGGCAAAAATGGCGCCCGCAAGTGCAGCCATAATTTTTTCAGCACCAGAAGCTCAGCGCAATGCAGATTGTGAATATCCCTATCGTCAGCACAGTGACTTCCTGTATTTGACTGGATTTAGTGAGCCAGAAGCAGTTTTGGTGTTGATTAAGAGTGATGAAAAACATAGCCATACTGTTCTTTTTAACCGTGTCCGTGATTTAACCGCAGAAATTTGGTTTGGTCGACGTTTAGGGCAAGAAGCAGCTCCTGAAAAACTGGGTATTGATAAAGCGCTGCCTTTTGATGAGGTTGGCGATCAGCTATACCAGCTATTGAATGGTTTAGACGTGGTCTACCATGCACAAGGAGAGTTTGCTTATGCTGATAAATTGGTTTTTTCCGCATTAGAGACTTTGCGACGAGGTAGTCGCCGTAATCTAAAAGCACCACAAACTTTGATTGATTGGCGTCCAATAGTGCACGAAATGCGCCTATTTAAGTCAGATGAAGAAGTAAAATTGATGCGCAAAGCCGGTGAAATATCTGCTTTGGCTCATATCCGTGCGATGAAAACTTGCCATCCAGGTATGTACGAATATCAGCTTTGTGGTGAAATTGAGTATGAATTTACTCGTCATGGTGCGCGCTTCCCATCTTATAACACCATTGTGGGAAGTGGGGAAAACGCCTGTATTTTACACTATACCGAAAATGAGAGTGAGATGAGAGATGGAGAGTTGGTGCTAATTGATGCCGGAGCTGAACTAGAAGGTTATGCCGGCGATATCACGCGGACTTTCCCTGTCAACGGTAAGTTTAGCCAAGAGCAGCGCGAAATTTATGACATTGTTCTGGCCGCCTTAAATAAGGCGTTGGAACTATACCGTCCGGGAACTAGCATCCATGAGGTAACACGTCAAATCATCCGTATTAAAACCGAAGGTTTAGTAGAACTTGGTATTTTACAGGGCGACGTCGATCAGTTGATCGAAAACAAAGCTTATCAGCCATTTTTTATGCATGGTTTAAGCCATTGGCTAGGTTTAGATGTCCATGATGTCGGTTTTTATGGTGTTGAAAGAGACCGTATCCTTGAGCCGGGCATGGTATTAACGGTTGAACCTGGATTATATATTGCACCTGATGCTGATGTACCTCCTCAATATCGAGGGATTGGGGTACGGATCGAAGATGATATTTTGATCACTGAAAATGGCAATGAAAATCTGACAGACTTAGTGGTTAAAGATCCTGATGAAATTGAAGCCCTAATGGCTCAAGCGAAAAATGCTTAAATGAAGCAGTAAGAGTAACAATAGAAGGTAATAAACAACCTATGAATGTGATTATTGTTGGTGGTGGAATGGCGGGAGCGACGTTAGCTCTGGCGATTTCGTCGCTAAGCCAAGGCAAGGTATCGGTATCATTGATTGAAGCCTCATTACCGGAAGGAATGCATCCAGGGTTTGATGCGAGGGCGATTGCTCTCGCTCATGGGACATGCCAATATCTATCGTCAATAGGTATTTGGCCTGCTTTCGCTGACTGCGTTACGCCAATTAATCACGTTCATGTTTCGGATAGAGGCCATGCGGGGTTTGTTAATATTCAAGCGAAAGACTATCACATTGCTGAATTAGGTAATGTGATTGAACTGCATGAGGCTGGAACTCGATTATTTTCTTTATTACGTAAAGCGCCAGGCGTGACCGTACATTGCCCTGCTAAAGTTGAACAGGTTGAACGCTCACTCGAGAGTGTCACTGTCACCTTAGATAATGGAAATAAACTTACTGGTGAGCTGCTGGTTGCTGCGGATGGGAGTCGTTCTGCGATTGGGCAAGCTTGTAAGATGCAATGGCAACAAGAGGATTATGGTCAAGTCGCTATTATTGCAAACGTTAAAACTGCGATCGATCCTCAAGGGCGCGCATTTGAGCGCTTCACTGAATTTGGTCCCTTAGCATTACTACCAATGTCTGAAGGTCGTAGCTCGTTGGTATGGTGCCATCATCAAGAACATGCGGATGTCATTAATGCTTGGGACGATAAAACCTTTATTCATAAGCTACAACAAGCGTTTGGTTGGCGATTAGGTGAAATAACCCAAGCCGGCAAACGAAACTGTTATCCTCTTATTCTCAGAAAAGCCCTGAATCCCGTGAGTCATCGAGTGGTGTTAGTCGGTAATGCGGCACAAACACTGCACCCTATCGCTGGACAAGGTTTTAACCTTGGGATCCGCGATGTGGTAGAACTTGCAGAGCTGGTGGTTAAGGCGCATGAAAATCAACAGGATATTGGTTGTTATTCACTATTAAGTCAGTACCAACAAATTCGTGCTCAAGATCGCGACAAAACAGTCACGATGACGGATGGTTTGGTTCGTCTATTCGCCAATCGCTGCTTACCGTTGACGGTAGGGCGTAATCTTGGCTTGATGGCGATGGAAATGTTACCGCCAGTACGTGATCTTTTAGCCCGTCAGACACTTGGCTGGGTTGCACACAAATAACCACGAAACAAAGAGGAATAAAAATATGCAATCGTTTGATGTGGTTATCGCTGGTGG
Organism: Providencia sp. PROV210; assembly: GCF_028479445.1. Lineage (NCBI taxonomy): Bacteria > Pseudomonadati > Pseudomonadota > Gammaproteobacteria > Enterobacterales > Morganellaceae > Providencia > Providencia sp. PROV210. The sequence goes on along the minus strand of NZ_JAMPNQ010000016.1, from coordinate 18,231 downwards.
CGGCATGGTTGGACTTGCTCTAGCTTGCGGTTTAGAAGGCAGTGGCTTGCGTATTGCTATCATAGAAAACCATCCACCTAAACATAGATTTTCAGACTCAGACCCTTATTCATTGCGGGTATCGGCAATCAATGCTGCCAGTGAGAAATTATTAACCCATTTAGGGGTTTGGCCCACTATTCAAGGGATGAGAGCTGCACCTTATTCTGGGATGGAAGTGTGGGATAACCATAGTTTTGGACGTATTTCATTTTCAGCTCAGCAGCAGAATGTATCGCATTTAGGGCACATCGTTGAAAACAATATTGTACGTGATGCCTTATGGCATAAAGCATCCCAGCTTCGGGATGTCACATTATTAGCGCCATCAACTATTAAAAAAGTCGTCTGGGGAGAGAATGATGTATTTATCACTCTAGAGGATGACAATATGCTCACTGCGCGTTTAATTGTTGGTGCGGATGGAGCAAATTCTTGGTTGCGTAGCCATGCGGATATTCCATTAACTTTTTGGGATTATGAACATACTGCATTAGTCGCAACAATAAGAACTGAACGTCCACATGAAGGTGTGGCTCGTCAGGCATTTAATGGGGAAGGCATACTCGCGTTTTTACCACTAGCTGACCCTCATTTATGCTCAATTGTTTGGTCTCAACCTAATTTAGCCGCAGCGCGTCGCCAAGATTTAGAGAAGCTCGATTTTGAAAAAGAATTGACCGTAGCTTTTGATGCTAATTTGGGAATGTGTCAATTAGAGAGTGAGCGCCTAACAATCCCATTAACCGGGCGCTATGCCCGCCAATTTGCAGCCCAGCGCTTGGCATTACTTGGTGATGCGGCTCATACCATCCATCCTCTTGCTGGACAAGGGGTAAACCTAGGCTTTATGGATGTGGCAATGTTGATTGGTGAAATTAAGCGATTGCATCGTGAAGGGAAGGATTTTGGCCAATATTTCTATTTACGTGATTATGAACGTAGCCGAAAACATAGCGCAGCATTGATGTTGGCAGGTATGCAAGGTTTCCGTGAGTTATTCGAGGGCAATAACCCCGCTAAGAAGTTATTGCGAGATATTGGGTTGGTTCTGGCGGATAGCCTACCGGGTATAAAACCGCAGTTATTGAACCATGCCATGGGGTTATCTGATATGCCGAAATGGTTGCAAAAATTACCGGCTGATAACCTACTATAGATTTTTCTCATCAACGATTAAAACCTGAAAGCACATATTAACTTTCAGGTTTTTTTTATTTCAATTGTCATCATTATTTGATGATATCTCATCTTCATATCTATTTTTCACTGATTATTCCACTTGAAAAAAACTAATTATACGCATTTTTCGGATTACTTTTTCTAATTCGGAGCTCTGTATATTCCTGAAGATTTTTTTAATATGAAAAATTTATTGATGACAATGTAACCAGTTATTGGCTGAATATATGTGGATTGAGTGATCGTTCTCAATTATTTAACAAAAATAGCTGGATAATTGGTGGCGCAATCAGTAATACAGAAGGGAAGTCACCCTATTTTTTTTTATAGCATTCTATTTTGAGTGTCACTGGTTTTGAATCAAATCGACTGGTTTGCGTCTTGTGGAATAGTTATCAGATATTTGATGTTGCCGCTTAATTCACAACGCAATCACCCTATCAAACAAATAATGTAAAGAGGGTATTCATGGTAAAGCAAACGACGCTATATGATGAGCATATAGCCTGTGGCGCAAAGATGGTGGATTTCCATGGCTGGATGATGCCATTGCACTATGGTTCGCAAATCAACGAACATAATATTGTCCGAACCGATGCAGGGATGTTTGATGTCTCTCATATGACAATTGTTGATTTACATGGCGAAGGCTGCCGTGATTTCCTCCGCTATCTCCTCGCAAATGATATTGCAAAGTTAACCATTAAAGGCAGAGCACTTTATACAGGAATGCTGAATGCGTCCGGTGGCGTAATTGATGACTTGATTGTTTACTATCTCGATGATGATTTCTACCGTTTAGTGGTCAATTCAGCGACTCGTGAAAAAGACTTAGAATGGATTGAAGAGCACGCAAAAGGTTATGCTGTTGAAATCACCGTTCGTGATGATTTGGCATTATTAGCCGTTCAAGGTCCACATGCCCAACAAAAAGTCCATTCTCTACTGACCGATGCACAGTGTGCTGCGATTCAAGATATGAAGCCATTTTATGGTGTACAAACGGGTGACCTGTTTGTGGCAACTACGGGGTATACCGGTGAGAAAGGCTATGAAATAGCGATGCCAAAGGAACAGGTGGTAGAATTTTGGCGTAAGCTGTTAAACGCAGGCGTTCATCCAGCCGGATTAGGTGCTCGTGATACGCTGCGTCTTGAGGCAGGAATGAATCTTTATGGGCAGGATATGGATGAGAGTATTTCGCCATTAGCTGCCAACATGGGCTGGACGATTGCTTGGGAACCTCAAGATAGACAGTTTATTGGTCGTGAAGCGCTGGAAAAACTGCGGGAGCAAGGAACCGAAAAATTAGTCGGTATTGTGATGCGTGAAAAAGGTATTTTGCGTGCAGAACAAGTCATTCGTTTTACTGACGAATTAGGCAAGTTACAGCAAGGTGTTATTACCAGCGGAACATTTTCGCCGACCTTAGGTTTTAGTATCGCGTTAGCACGTGTGCCAAACGATATTCAAAGTAGTGCAATTGTTGAGATTCGCCATCGGGAAATGCCGGTTGAAGTAGTTAAACCGGGCTTCGTTCGCGAAGGTAAACCTTTAGTTTAGTTTTACAATACAACGATATTCTTAAAAACAAATTCTCAGAATGACAAGAGAGGCAAAAGATGAGTAATGCTCCTAAAGAATTAAGATATACCCGTGAACATGAGTGGCTGCGTGATGAAGGTAATGGTGAATATACCGTGGGTATTACAGAACATGCCCAAGAAACATTAGGTGACATGGTATTTGTTGATCTGCCGACTGTGGGTGATGTGGTGAATGCTGGGGACGATTGCGCTGTTGTTGAATCGGTCAAAGCGGCTTCAGATATCTATGCGCCAATCAGTGGTGAAATTGTTGCTGTAAACAATGCATTAAGTGATTCTCCTGAGCTGGTGAATGAATCTCCATATCAAGAAGGTTGGATTTTCCGTATTAAGATGACGGATGATGCGCAACTGGCAGATTTGATAGATGCTCAAGGTTACCTTTCAATGATTGCTGCTGAAGAATAAAAATTTCTATTAATTTTACACAGTAGCAATACCGATTACGTCAGCTAGCCCTAGCCGCAGTGTGATTTTAGCCCCTAGGGATTAGCTGATTGTTGTCTAGCTACCCTGCAAATTATAGAGACAAGACTGAGGATTAGTTTCGATTAATCCACCAATCTCGCAGTTTATTAATAGGTTTTATCATCGCTAGAGTCTTATAACCTACGCTATGCATAGCAAACAGGATGGGAACACAGATATGTCGATGTCACTGAGTCAATTAGAGAACCGTTCAGAATTTATATCGCGTCACATTGGGTCTTCAGAACAACAAATAAAAACCATGTTAGGCACTGTTGGCGCGACCTCCCTCGATAACTTAATGGATAAAATTGTCCCTAAAGCCATCTTATTGCCCGAGCCACCACGAGTTGGTGGTGGAGCGACAGAACAAGAAGCGCTTGCTGAATTAAAGGGCATAGCCTCATTGAACAAGCGCTATAAAAGTTATATTGGAATGGGTTACGCTCCTGTGATACTTCCTCCGGTAATCCTCCGAAACTTATTAGAAAACCCGGGTTGGTACACTGCATATACACCATACCAACCAGAAGTTTCCCAAGGTCGTCTCGAGTCCCTCCTGAATTTCCAGCAACTTACAATTGATCTAACAGGCTTAGATTTAGCCTCTGCATCGTTGCTTGATGAAGCGACTGCCGCTGCCGAAGCAATGGCGATGGCAAAACGTATTAGTAAATTGAAAAATGCTGAGCGATTTTTCGTTGCGGATGATGTACACCCTCAAACCTTAGATGTGGTTCGTACCCGTGCTGGTACATTTGGTTTTGAAATTATTGTCGATAGCGCAGATAAAGTGCTGGAACATGAAGGGGTGTTCGGTGCATTGCTACAGCAGGTTGGCACAACAGGAAATATCCACGACTATAGTGCATTATTTTCGAAGCTAAAAGAGAAGCAGATTGTCAGCTGTGTTGCTGCGGATATGATGGCATTGGTACTGCTGACTGCGCCAGCAAAACAAGGAGCCGATATTGTTTTCGGTTCTGCACAACGTTTTGGTGTACCTATGGGCTACGGTGGGCCTCATGCCGCATTCTTTGCCTGCAAGGATGAGTTCAAACGGGCAATGCCGGGACGGATCATCGGGGTTTCCCGTGATGCTGCGGGGCATACAGCACTGCGTATGGCGATGCAAACCCGTGAACAACATATCCGTCGTGAAAAAGCGAACTCTAACATTTGTACCTCGCAAGTTTTACTTGCCAATATTGCTGCAATGTATGCGGTTTACCATGGTCCTGAAGGATTAAAAATTATTGCTGGGCGTATTCATCGTTTCAGTTCTATTTTTGCTAAAGCATTAATTGAAGCGGGTGTTTCTCTGCGCCACAAAACGTGGTTCGATACGCTAACAATCGAAGTCGCAGATAAAGCCGCAGTATTAACTCGTGCAGAGAAAGCCAATCTAAACCTGCGCACTGATATCCATGGTGCGGTTGGTGTGACTTTCAGTGAAGTAACCACCCGACAAGATTTGAACCAACTATTTTGGGTAATTACAGGCAATGAGCAAAAACTTGATTTCGAAAAATTAGACAAGCAAGTTTCTGAAGGTACCAGTTCTATTCCTGCGGCCATGTTACGCGACGATGTTATTTTATCTCATCCAAACTTCCATCGTTATCATAGCGAAACGGAAATGATGCGCTACATGCATAGCCTTGAGCGTAAAGATTTAGCGTTGAATCAAGCGATGATCCCACTGGGTTCTTGTACCATGAAGTTGAATGCCTCCGCGGAGATGATCCCGATTACATGGCCTGAATTTGGCGAGCTTCATCCATTCTGTCCACCAGAGCAAGCTCAGGGTTATCATCAAATGATTGAGCAGCTTTCTCATTGGTTGGTGCAATTGACAGGCTATGACGCGGTTTGTATGCAACCAAACTCTGGGGCACAAGGAGAGTATGCGGGACTTTTAGCGATTCGTCGTTACCATGAAAGCCGTAATGAAGGTGATCGTAATATTTGCTTGATCCCAGCCTCAGCTCACGGAACTAACCCAGCTTCTGCTCATATGGCTGGAATGGAAGTGGTGGTTGTACGCTGTGATGATGAAGGTAATATTGACCTTGTTGATTTACGAGAAAAAGCACAAGAACACAGCGTTGTACTATCTTGCGTGATGGTGACATATCCTTCCACTCACGGGGTTTATGAAGAGAGCATTCGTGAAGTTTGTGAGATCATTCATCAATATGGTGGGCAGGTTTATTTAGATGGTGCGAACATGAACGCGCAGGTGGGACTCACCACTCCGGGCTTTATTGGTGCGGATGTATCCCACCTTAACTTACACAAAACATTTTGTATTCCTCATGGTGGTGGTGGGCCAGGTATGGGACCTATCGGTGTGAAAAAACATTTAGCACCGTTTGTTCCGGGTCACTCTGTAGTCACTCAAGAAATGTTAACGGAGCAAGGTGCCGTTTCTGCTGCACCATTTGGTAGTGCATCGATTCTGCCAATTAGCTGGATGTACATCCGCATGATGGGCTCTCATGGATTAAGAAAAGCTAGCCAAGTTGCCATTTTAAACGCGAATTATATTGCGAAGCGCTTATCCAGCCGCTACGACATTCTGTATACCGGGCAAGAGGGTTATGTAGCACATGAATGCATCGTTGACTTACGCCCGATTAAGAAAGACACGGGAATTAGTGAATTAGATATTGCGAAGCGTTTAATTGACTATGGTTTCCATGCGCCAACTATGTCATTCCCAGTAGCCGGTACGTTGATGATTGAGCCAACAGAATCAGAAAGCATCGTTGAAATTGATCGTTTTATCGATGCGATGCTAGCGATCCGCGATGAAATTGATCTGGTCGTCCAAGGTCAATGGCCACTAGAAGATAACCCGTTGGTAAATGCACCTCATGTACAAACTGAGCTGGCGGAAGAGTGGAGCCATTCTTATAGCCGTGAGCTAGCTGTGTTCCCATCTCATGCAACTAAGGTTAATAAATACTGGCCAGCAGTGAAGCGTCTTGATGATGTCTATGGCGACCGCCACTTACATTGTTCTTGTGTACCGATTGAAGATTATATGTAATTAATATTCTTATCTTTTAATATGAAAACGCCAGACTGATATCTGGCGTTTTTTTTGAAGTAAAAATTACAACAGCCATCCTTTCTGATGGGCTTGTTCCAACTGAGATTTTAACTGTAGCCAAAATTCAGGAAGAATTTGCTGGATGTAATCGCATTTACTGAATACTTGTTCAAGGCGAATATGGTTTTCAACCCAGCTTTGTCCCTGATTGTGTAAATTCAATAGCATTGGCATCGCTCTATCGATGGCATTAGCATACTTAGATTCCAATGTTTCAACTGCATCATACTCATTCCAAAGAGCTAAAAATTCAGCGTTTTGTGGGCTTGGCAGTAGGTTGAAAATACGATTTGCAGCTTTGACCTCTTCATCGTGAATGGCTTCACGGGCAGCATTATCGAATACCAGTACATCGCCAGCATCAATCTCGACAATGTCATGGATCAGCGCAAGTTTAATGGCTCGCTCTACATTAACACCGGGCACATAGGGTGCAAAAGTCATCGCGGCAACAGCAAATTGCCAGCTATGTTCCGCCGTATTTTCATGACGCTCACGGTTTAATAGTTTATTTTTACGATAAATACTTTTCAGTTTATCGAGTTCCATTAAAAATTGGATGACTTCGGTAAAAGCCCCAAAATTCAAAACCTCTAGTGGCTTAGTACCTGATGCTGATGACATAAAAACCTCAATTATTTTTCTTCTAATGAATACGGGAGTGGGGCAATGGTGAGTTTACTTTGCTCATCACCAAGAATACGGAAAACGCTATCTGCTTCCATATCATTATTCATAATAATTTGGATACTGAGCTCACCATTACCTAAACGCACTGCCGCAAGTACGGTACCTGTACGACGCCAGTTTTCACCTAGCTGCCATTCAACGCCTTCACCTATAACAGGAAGTGTTGAACCTGTTCCTGTTAGCCAATACATAGCTCGCTTATTGGCACCGCGGAATTTAGCTCGAGCCACCATTTCTTGGCCGGTATAGCAACCTTTTTGAAAGCTAATACCGTGTGGAAGTGCTTGTAAGTTAGCTGCTTGAGGAAGGTGTTGCCCGCTATTTTCTTGATCAATAACGGCAAAACCAGCTGCAATTTCTAATGCTAACCATTGAGAATCGGCGACCTGAACAGCTTTTAAAGTATCTGCAATTTTTAGCGCAGTAGCATCATCGGTAATGAGTAGGAAGCGTTCGGCTGGTGAAGCAAAGTGCAGGATGGTCGTTTCACCATCAACAACTACTTGGTTTTGGTCATCGGGTAAGGAATTAAATACGGCTTCTAAAGCCTGTCTTGCTCCTTGCCCTGCTACACCTAGCAATTTAAGTTCTGGTTTTTTTTCAAAGGTAACTTTTGAAAAAACAGCGTATTTTTTTAGCTCAGCCAGCTGGATGTCACTGACACTGCGTCTTTCTATATACGAATAGCCATTTAAATGATGGAATAAACGTAGGTCACTCCACATTTTTCCCTTTGGGTCACAGTGGGCTGTTAGGGTATGAGCATGGCTGAGTGTGCTGATATCTGCGGTGACTTGCCCTTGTAGATATTTCTCGGCGTCGGCACCGTGAAGATGAATAAGTTCCCAGTTTTCCAGTGAAATCAAAACAAGTGGTAGGAACTGAGAAGCAAGAGGAAACTGTTGTGTATTATCTACTACGGTCGTCATGATTTCACCTGTTGTTCTTTATCTGATAATGGTGCTTAATGGTAGAATAGCTAGATAACAATGCAAGCAGTTATTGTGAATTTTTCTTTATACTTCAATCAGTAGCTGCCTGTCTTTAGGTGAGAGTCTAGCAATCTAAGTAAACGCAAGAAACTCACTCTGTTATTATTCAACATTAGGGCACAAATAGTTTGTAGAAAAACGGTATTTTACAACCTAAAATGCTAACTATGTAGAGTATGACATGTTTTATTGACTGATAATCTGATAGAGTATGTAAAATAATCAATCTTATCAGTTAACTGCATCAAAAGGTCGTAGTGAAATGGATAATGGACATAGTCAAATCGATATAAAAAATAAAGCACGGATTCATTGGGCTTGTAGGCGTGGCATGCGTGAGTTAGATATATCTATCATGCCGTTTTTTGAATATGAATATGACCAACTGACCGATGAAGATAAATATACTTTTGTGCGTCTGCTTGAATGTCCAGATCCAGACTTATTTAATTGGTTAATGAATCATGGGCGTCCGGATGACGAAAAGTTGTTTAATATGATTAAGCTGATTCAGGAAAAAAATAAAAATCGTGGTCCTGTGGAAATCTAATCTCGCCATCTCATGGAAAACTCAGCTTTTTTCGACCTGTTTTCATGGGGTAACAGGCATTCTATTGCTTGTTGCACCATGGCAGCCTGGTAATTCAATGATTTGGTTGCCATTATTAGTTGTACTTGTAGCCAGTTGGGCTAAAAGTCAAAAAAATATCAGTAAAGTGAAAGGTGTCGCTGTACTGGTCAATGGTAATAAATTTCAATGGAAGAAAAATGAGTGGGAAATTGTAAAAACGCCATGGTGTAGCCGGTTTGGTATTTTACTGACGTTGAATGCACTACAGGGTAAACCTCGAAAATTGCGTTTATGGATTGCGAAAGATGCGCTTTCAGAAGAAAATTGGCGTAACCTGAACCAATTATTACTGCAATATCCTGATATTTAATATTGCAGTGATTCAGTTTTAAATTATTAAAGGGCAGCTTCTATTTCTTGGAGAATCTGCTCGCACCAAATAGCAACTCTTTCATCGGTTTGCTCAAATTGGTTTACATCATCTAGTGCTAAACCGACAAACATTTTGCCATCTTCAGTTAATGGTTTAGGGCTTTCAAACTCATAACCATCAGTGGGCCAAAAACCAATAAATTGTGCTCCTGTCGGTTTGAGCTGATAGTAAAGCATGCCTAAAGCATCTAAAAACCATTCGCTATAGTCAACTTGATCGCCCATGCCATACATAGCAACAATTTTGTTTGAAAGATTCAGTTTGGGAAGCGCTTCCCAAATAGCGAGCCAATCTTCTTGAATCTCACCGAAATCCCACGTAGGTATTCCCAAAATTAAAACATCATATTGTTCCATTAATTCGGGGGGGGTATCGTTAACGTTATGGAGGGTGACAAAATCATCACCAAGAATGTCACGGATTTTTTCTGCAACCATTTCGGTATAGCAGGTACTTGAACCGTAAAAAAGACCTATTTTCATATATTATTACTATATCCAGCTATGGTTTTCATCACGAGGAAAGTATTGTAACAGATGGGGCTACAATCAGGCATAATAGATTGTTGTGATAATAGAAATGAGGGGTAGGATCTGGAGTGGAAACTAAACAACTAAATCCGTTAATCGAACAGTTTCTTGATACAATTTGGCTGGAGCAAGATCTTGCTGAAAATACGTTAGCATCTTACCGTAATGACCTGCAATCTTTAGATCGTTGGTTAGATGCGCAACAGTTGCATCTGGAAAATGTTCAATCAATTGATTTACAATCCTTTTTAGCTGAACGAATTGATAGCGGCTATAAAGCGGCTAGCTCTGCACGTTTATTAAGTGCAATGCGTAGGCTATTTCAATACCTTTATCGTGAAAAAATTCGGCTTGATGACCCATCAGCTGTCATCGCCGCACCGAAAATCCCTCAGCGTTTACCGAAAGATTTGAGTGAAAAACAGGTAGAAGATTTATTGAATGCGCCAGCAACAGAAGATTCTCTTGAGCTGCGAGATAAAGCGATGCTTGAAGTATTATATGCTTGTGGTTTACGCGTTTCTGAATTGATCGGACTGACATTTTCGGATATCAGCTTACGTCAGGGTGTTATTCGAGTGGTGGGTAAAGGAGATAAAGAACGTTTGATTCCGTTAGGGGAAGAGGCGATCTATTGGGTCGAAAAATATCTAGAATATGGTCGCCCCGATCTATTAAATGGCAAGGCCAGTGATGTTCTATTTCCCAGTAAACGTGGTACAAAAATGACCCGGCAAACATTTTGGCATCGTATAAAATATTATGCCGTTTTAGCCAATATTGATGGAGAATCGTTATCTCCTCACGTACTAAGACACGCATTTGCTACTCATTTATTGAATCATGGCGCGGACTTACGCGTAGTTCAGATGTTATTAGGTCATAGTGACCTTTCAACAACCCAAATTTACACGCATGTCGCTACTGAGCGGCTACGTACTTTACATGAGCAACATCATCCTAGGGGTTGATGTTAAAGGACAGATATGAAACGTAAATTACTCTTATTGGCGGCTTGTATTGCCTCTTTCACGGTGTCTGTATATGGCGCAACGGAAGAAAAATTGATTAAAGAAACGTTGGCAAAATATGATATGCAGGTTGAGTCAATCAAGCCATCACCCATTGTTGGCTTAAATACCGTAGAAACAGATACCGGGGTTATTTATATCACTGACGATGGTAAATACCTGCTGCAAGGTCCTATCTATGATATGAGCGGTAAAGTACCACTGAATATTAGCAACCAACCACTTTTGAAGAAAATGGAAGCGCTAAAAAATGAAATGATTATATTCAAAGCGCCAAATGAGAAATATGTGGTTACTGTATTTACAGATATCAGCTGTGGTTATTGTAAAAAACTGCATGAAACAGTGGGTGAACTAAATAGCAAGGGGGTTACCGTTCGTTACCTTGCGTTCCCTCGCCAAGGTTTAAAAAGTGATACAGCAAAACAAATGGCATCAATTTGGTGTAATGGTTTACCTCAAGATGCGCTGAGTAAAGCATTTAAAGGGGATGAAGTCGCTATTATTGATAGCTGTAAAATTGATTTAGGGAACCATTTAAAATTGGGACAATTGTTTAAAGTGACAGGGACTCCAGCTATCGTGCTATCAAATGGGCAGGTGCTTCCCGGTTTTGTAAAACCTGATGATTTACTTCAATTACTCGAACAGAAATAGCCAATTATTGTGAATGTAGAAACTTTTTTACGTCAAAGAGAATTAACGGGTAATACTGGGGCCTTGTCTGATATCCCCGAACTATTACAACGTATTTATGCTTCCAGAGGGATCACGGATAGAACTCAATTGGAGCGTAAAGCCTCTCATCTTTTGAATTATCAATCTCTATCTGGGATTGATAATTCGCTAGACATACTCTATCGCGCATTAACCGAACATCAAAAAATCACCATTGTTGGGGATTTTGATGCGGATGGAGCTACGAGCACAGCACTGGCGATGCGTGCTTTAAAGGCAATGGGATATGCGAATTTAAACTATATTGTGCCAAATCGTTTTGAAAATGGGTATGGGTTGACGCCTCTGGTTGTAGACGAAGCTTATAAACAGGGAACCGATCTGATCATCACGGTGGATAACGGTATTTCATCCCATGAAGGAGTAGAAACTGCCCATCAATATGGTATGAAAGTGATTATTACGGATCACCATCTGCCGGGTGAAACCTTACCGAATGCGGATGCGATTATTAATCCCAATTTGCATGAATGCCAATTCCCCTCTAAATCGCTGGCTGGAGTGGGTGTTACTTTTTATTTGATGTCAGCGCTTAGAGCACATCTTCGTCAAGTAAAATGGTTTGAACAACAAGGAATAAGTGAACCTAATTTAGCAGAATATCTCGATTTAGTTGCTTTGGGGACTGTTGCCGATGTTGTTCCTCTTGATATGAATAATCGGATTTTAGTTCACCAAGGATTAAACCGTGTAAGAGCGGGGCGTTGCTGTGCGGGAATTAAAGCACTGATTGAAGTTTCAAAACGAGATTCTTCACGATTGGTGGCAAATGACTTTGGTTTTGCACTAGGGCCCCGGCTCAATGCCGCAGGGCGGCTTGATGATATGTCTGTTAGCATTGAGCTGTTGCTGACTGATGATATGGCATATGCCCGTGAATTGGCGAATGAACTCGATGGCTTAAACCAAACTCGCCGCGATATAGAAGCGGGTATGCAGCAAGAAGCGTTAGTATTATTTAACAAAATTAATTATAGCGATAGCCAACTACCGAATGGCTTAGCGCTATATCATCCTGAATGGCACCAAGGTGTTGTTGGAATATTAGCTTCCCGCATAAAAGAGCAATTTCACCGGCCTGTTATCGCTTTTGCGCCCGCTGGCGATGGCATACTAAAAGGCTCTGGACGCTCAGTACAAGGTATTCACATGCGTGATGCCCTCGAGCGGTTAAATACTTTACAGCCAGGGTTAATGCAAAAGTTTGGGGGACATGCCATGGCTGCGGGGCTAAGTTTGGAAGAGCGTAAATTCGAAACGTTCAAATACCATTTTGAAAGTTTAATGGGTGAACTCATTCAGCCAGAGCAACTATCTGGTGTTATTTGGAGTGACGGCGAATTGCTGCGCAACCAATTTTCATTGGAAACAGCAGAGCTACTACGAGAAAGCGGACCATGGGGACAAGCGTTCCCAGAGCCTATATTTGATGGGCATTTCCAACTATTACAGCAAAAAATAGTAGGCGAAAAACATTTAAAATTAATGTTAGAACCCGTCAATGGCGGGCCTATGTTAGATGGAATAATGTTTAATATTGATGTTCGCCGCTGGCCAGATAATAGTGTTAAAAAAGCAAAAATTGCCTTTAAGCTGGATGTGAATGAATTTAGAGGTCAAAAAAATGTCCAGCTAATGATTGAACATATTTGGCCGGAATAAAATGACAGCAGATTTCATGCAGAAATAGGGTAGCAACGCCCTATAAAACTGATAGGAATTCCGTTATACTAAACGGTTCGTGAAAGAAAATATTTATCTTTATTGATCAACTATAAGATAGCGAAAATGACGTTTGAAATAAACCCAGTAAAAAATAAGATTCAGGACCTGTCTGAACGGACAATGGTTCTGAGGGGGTATCTTTGACTATGATGCCAAGAAAGAACGCTTAGAAGAAGTTAACGCAGAACTTGAGCAGCCGGATGTCTGGAATGAACCAGAACGCGCTCAGGCACTAGGCAAAGAACGCTCCTCACTTGAGGCCATCGTGGATACGATTGACCAATTAGAGCAAGGTATTGAGGATGTTGAAGGGTTACTAGAGTTAGCGATAGAAGCTGATGACGAAGAAACTTTCAATGAAACGGAAGCTGAATTAGAGCAGCTACAAGGTAAGTTAGAGCAACTTGAATTCCGTCGAATGTTCTCTGGTGAGTACGATAGTGCTAACTGTTATATTGACTTACAAGCTGGTTCTGGTGGTACTGAAGCGCAAGATTGGGCAAGTATGCTAATGCGTATGTACCTACGTTGGGCTGAGTCAAAAGGCTTCAAAACAGAAATTATTGAAGAGTCAGATGGTGATGTTGCAGGCTTAAAATCAGCCACAATAAAAATTATCGGTGACTATGCTTACGGATGGTTAAGAACAGAAACGGGAGTTCACCGTTTAGTCCGTAAAAGTCCATTTGACTCAGGCGGTCGTCGTCATACCTCCTTTAGTTCAGCGTTTATTTATCCTGAAGTTGATGATGATATTGATATCGAGATTAACCCTGCTGATTTACGTATCGATGTATACCGCGCCTCTGGTGCTGGTGGTCAGCACGTTAACAAAACTGAGTCAGCGGTACGTATTACCCATATACCGACAAATATTGTGACTCAGTGTCAAAACGACCGTTCGCAACATAAAAACAAAGATCAAGCCATGCGCCAGTTAAAAGCAAAGCTTTATGAACTGGAAATACAGAAAAAAAATGCAGATAAGCAAGCGATGGAAGAGAATAAATCGGACATTGGCTGGGGAAGTCAAATCCGTTCTTACGTCCTTGATGATGCAAGAATCAAAGATTTACGTACTGGTGTGGAAACGCGTAATACGCAAGCCGTACTGGATGGTGATTTGGATAAATTCATTGAAGCTAGTTTAAAAGCTGGCCTGTGAGGAAAAAATGTCTCAGGAACAACAGGGTGTGGAACAAGCTCCCGATTTGAATAACGAACTAAAAGTCCGTAAAGAAAAACTTGCTGTATTACGTGAAAAGGGTATCGCATTCCCTAATGATTTTCGTCGTGAAAATATTTCTGACAAGCTGCATGCTGAATTTGGTGAAAAAACAGCAGAAGAGCTGGAAGACTTAAATATCGACGTTACCATCGCTGGTCGAATGATGACTCGCCGTATTATGGGGAAAGCCTCATTTGCAACATTACAAGATGTTGGCGGACGTATTCAGATTTATGTTTCTCGTGATGATCTGCCAGAAGGTGTGTATAACGAGCAGTTCAAAAAATGGGATTTAGGTGACATTTTAGGGGCTAAAGGTCGTTTGTTTAAAACTAAAACTGGCGAATTGACGGTTCACTGTCATGAAGTTCGTTTGCTGACCAAGGCTCTACGCCCATTACCAGACAAATTCCACGGGTTGTCCGATCAAGAAACGCGTTATCGTCAACGTTACTTAGATTTGATCGCGAATGATGAATCTCGTAACACATTTATCATCCGTTCTAAGATCTTAGCAGAAGTGCGCAACTTCATGGTAAGCCAAGGGTTTATGGAAGTTGAAACACCAATGATGCAAGTTATCCCTGGTGGTGCATCTGCGCGTCCATTCGTGACACATCATAATGCGTTAGATATCGATATGTATCTGCGTATTGCTCCTGAGCTGTATCTGAAAAGATTAGTTGTGGGTGGCTTTGAACGTGTATTCGAAATTAACCGTAACTTCCGCAATGAAGGTCTATCTCCACGCCATAATCCAGAATTTACTATGATGGAACTGTATATGGCGTATGCGGATTATCGTGACTTAATTAAACTGACTGAAGATTTATTCCGTACTTTGACTCAGGAAGTGTTAGGCAATACGGTTGTTAAGTATGGCGAACAAGAGTTCGATTTTGGTAAACCATTTGCCAAATTAACTATGAAAGAAGCTATCTGTAAGTATCGTCCTGAAACGAATGTAGCAGACTTAGATGATATGGATAAAGCGGTAGCAATTGCTCAGTCTATTGGTATTAAGATTGAAAAGAGCTGGGGACTGGGTCGTATTCAGTGCGAAATTTTTGAAGAGGTAGCGGAAAGCCACTTAATTCAACCAACGTTTATCACTGAATACCCAGCTGAAGTTTCTCCGCTTGCACGTCGTAACGATGATAATCCATTCATCACAGACCGTTTTGAGTTCTTTATTGGTGGACGTGAAATTGGTAATGGCTTCTCTGAGTTAAACGATGCTGAAGACCAAGCTGAACGTTTCGCTGAGCAAGTTCGTCAAAAAGATGAAGGTGACGATGAAGCAATGTTCTATGATGAAGACTATGTTACCGCTTTAGAACATGGCCTACCACCAACAGCAGGCTTAGGTATTGGTATTGACCGTATGGTTATGCTGTTTACTAATAGCCATACTATTCGTGATGTGATTTTATTCCCTGCATTACGTCCTAGCAAAGCATAACAGTTTTCTATCGACACTCAGTATATTACTGAGTGTCGAATTATTTTTATAACTAAGTATTTTTATTTATAAAAATAGTTGCACTGAAATAGCTTGCTCATAAATACGAGCACTTATAAAAATCGAATAAAAGCGGATGGGTATCTCATTTTAGTTTAATACGATGTTATTTTATTAGTCTTGTAGCTCCTCCAAATAAACAGATATTTAATGATCAGATAACAAACTAAAATAAAAAATGAAAGTTTTTAGTGAGAGTATGTTATTGGTCTGTTGTTATTCTAGATTGGTAGTACACTCGAGAAGATTTACTTAATTAATGCGTAATAAATTTAGAAAATTCTGGTGAATTATCTCTTATTTAGGGTAATTGTTGGTATTAGTGTGTTGGAATAACTAAATTCTGGCGATTAAATTATTTTGATGCAAAATAACAAAACACTAAATTTATGCGGCGACTCTATTTCTCTATTGTGACTTATAGAAAATAGCTGATTTTTAGCTTACACTAGGTTTCTGGGACATCATAATAATAGCGAAGAAAAGTACTGTTAAGGTAACTATATGTTTTTAAATAAATTTAATGTTGCATCTTTACTTTTGGTAAGTACAGCATTTCTTGCAGGCTGCACGGCTAACCAAAGCTCAACGAATACTGCATCAATGAATAGTGAAAGTAAGCAAGCGGCAGTGAAAACTGAGCCTGTAGCGCAAGAAAAATCCGATAATTCTTATCCTGAATCCCAAAACATTTTAAATAATGCATTGGAGCGTTCTCCTAATGGTTTAGGGAAGCAAGGATCAGAAAATCTGAATGTGTGTATTAGAGAATTAAGTTCACTAAAAGCATTATCCCCTGAAGATTACAATCGCTTAGTGGGTTCATTCAAAGAAGTGAGTGATATTAACCAACTGTATAAGCAAATTGAAGCAACCGCTAGCCCAGATACTATTGAGCTATTACAGATGGCGATAGAATCTAAAACAAAAGTACTTTGCGCAAAAGTGCGTTATAGCGCTGTACTATCAACTGAATCTACTTTGCAGAAAATTAATGGATTATGAGACTTAACCTAAGGCTGTGTGTCTCTCTGGCACTGTTTTCGACATTTTATTCTCAAGTTTCCCATGCGGAACGTTTTAATAATGTCATTGATGATTTCGATTCTTACCTTCAATCAGAAAATGAAGGAAAAAAAACAAAGTCACTACCAGCAGAAGTGCCACTGAATATTAGTACACAGGCTCAAGGTTATGATGTTTTGGCTACGCTTTCCCCTGTTCCTGTAGCTAAGGAGAAAGAAAAGCGCCAAACCTCAACGGTTAAACAGCAAAAAATTAAAGAGAAAAAGAACGATAAACGTCCATTGAACACAGTGGTGGTATCTGAATCTCTAAAGATAAAAAGCGAAGAACAAATTAAGCCTTCAGAGACAGAAATAAGTACTGTCTCTGAAGTTTATCCATTAGCGACAAACACTCAATCTTATCAACCAATAATACTCTCATCCTATCCTAGCATATTCCAAAATAACCAATGGAATCCTAAATATTTGGCAAAAGATTTTGCTAAATACCAAGTTGTTCTTGATCCACTTGGTTTATATTCCACGAAATTTACTAAAAAAGCAGGGATAGATAATTCTGCTTATCTTGCGCAATTGGCGAGTCTAATTGAGCAGCAGCAATTAAAGAATCTTTATAGGTTTGGTATTGCCCAAGGTATTGGTGAATTAATCTCGTACAATAATTTGTTAACGGATGGGCAGCTAGTTTCTCAACTGATACATCATAATAAGAGTGTTGCAGAATTAAATTACATTATTACCGAAAAGCAGTTTGCAATTGATAAATTAAATGAAGAGCTTGTTGCAAATAGACAGCAAATTGAACAATTGCAGGGTGTAGTTAAATCAGTTGATAACAAACTAATTGTCGATGAGTTAAATAAAGAATTAGTTAAAGTTAGAAAAGAAATTGCCGAAAAGCAAAATAATCTAACGGAACTTAGCGTAGAGAACAAACAGTCAAAGGAAACTATTCAACAGCTCGAAAAACAGCTGAGCGATGGTGTGGCCGAGTTTGCTAATGCAAAACAGCAATTAATAGAAAAAGATAAGTACGTCATTGATGCTAATCAGCGAATTGAACAGCTAACGACAGAAATTACTAAATTACAGTCTGACGCTCAACAGCAACTACAGCTTTCGGGTAAGACTGATGAGCAATTGAAGTTACTTAATGTAAACCTGCTAAAACAAGAAGAATTGTTAAAGCAGAAAGAAGAAGATTTCAAGTTAGCACAAACTCAAAAAAATGATGTTCAATTGGCGTTAAAACAGCAACAAGATGTAGTGAAATCGCTTGAACAAAAAAACCAGCAGCTCACAGAACAAATACAACAAAAAAATAGTGTA